>JAKALG010000087.1 GCA_021813235.1 bacterium | reverse complement strand
CAAAAACCAAAAATTTTCCTTCCTTTCTTAGATTTTCGGCGGGGGGTGTGGGGGGAGCCGACAAAAAATGGAAAGGAAATCTTTGGTTTTGCTTCGCCGTTATCATAAATACAGTTTACCATAATATCTAAACTTTGGATATTGAATTCTTGGATAGACAATGTTAATATATGACTAGGTCAAGACAGGCAAAAGAATATGCCTATTTTGTTGAGCGATTACGGAAAGCTCGCGAAGAGGCAGGATTGACACAGGTTCAAGTTGCAAAGAAATTGAAGCGTCCGCAATCGCATATTTCTAATGTAGAATCTGGGCAACAAAGGGTTGATGTGGTCGAACTTCAATTTTTTGCGAGGATTTATAATAAAGACATTAACTACTTCATAAAATAATTTATGAAAAAAGTAATAGCTTTTATACCAATTTTATTTTTTCTTACCCTTTTTGTATTTAATGCAGAGGTTGTTTTTGCTTCAAGCTGTAGCACATACGGAAATACAACATACTGTGATGACGGAACAAGTTATAGTCAATACGGGAATACAATATACGGAAGTGATGGATCGAGTTATAGCACTTATGGTAATACCACCTATGGCAATAACGGACAAAGTTGGTCTCAATATGGAAATACGACATATGGCAGTGACGGCACAAGTTATAGTCAGTATGGAAACTCGATTTACGGAAGCGATGGAAGTTCTTACAATACTTATGGCAACACAACATATGGTAGCGGGAATACCTACAGCACTTGTCCAGCAAACTCATCCAAAGATTCTTTAACAGGCAAATGCTCGTGCAATTATGGGTACAGCGTGAACTCCAGTAAAACTGCTTGTGTTTATACTGGAACCACCTACACTGCTCCTACAACTCCTACTTGTCCACTTAACTCTTATTATGACGGCGTATCACAGTGTAAATGCAATTATGGCTATGTGGTGAGTGGTTCAAGTTGTGTTTATAAGGCAGCCACTTACTCAAATACACTGACATATACGCCAACTCAAAATACTTGCCCCCTAAACTCACACGCATCAGCCACTGATTCAACTATGTGTCAGTGTGATTCAGGATATCAACCAAATTCAACAAATGACGGTTGTGTTCTTGCTCCCATAAAATCAAACGATCAAATTTGCCAAGCTGATTTTGGAATAAATGTTATATGGGACGGCACAAAAACCAGTGATGGAAATTTAAACTGTAATTGTAAAACAGACTATGTGTGGAATAGCGCGAGGACGGCTTGTGTCTCTGCTCCAACTACCTATACACCACCCAAAACAGAAACAAAAATTATTACTCCAGTTTTATTTCCTAAAAAGGAAATAAAAACTGCTGACGCAGTTAAGGTTGAGCAAAAAGAACTGATCACCACTCAATCAAATTCGGGTACGGAGAAAAAATGGTATCAGAAAATATTTGATTGGTTATTTAAATAATTTATGGATTGCAAAAAATGTGGCAATAAAATTGAGGAGGGCGCAAAGTTTTGTAATAAGTGCGGCGAAAAAGTTGTCGCTGAATCAGCTCCCGTTTCTGCGGAAAAAACAGGAAAAAAATCTACGCTGACTAACGTGGTGTCTGTTATTGTTTTTATATTAGCAATTGGTGTGGGTCGTTATCTCACGCAAGGAGCTTTTACATCTTCAACGAATCCTAGTACACAAAATAGTACCTATTCAACATCAGAACTTGCCAATGAAACCGTTAGGCAAGTAAAAGCGAGTACGACATTCCCGAATAAACTTGATAAGGCAACCACATGGGTTGATATTACAGCAGAGGGCGGTGCTATTCGTTATCATTATGTTCTTTCCGGTATTGATACAAGCAGTCTTTCCAATACTTACTTAAAAAATTATTTAGGTTCAAGTATTTGCCAAAATAAAGATACGAGAAGTTTACTTGATCGAGGAGTGGGTATGGAGTATTCGTATGCGGTCGAAAATTCGACACAAAGCTATTTTGTGTCTTTTACCAAAGTAGATTGCTCACAATAAAATTATGTTCTGCCAAAATTGTGGAGAGAAAATTAAAGATAACGCAAAATTCTGTTCATCTTGTGGAGCAGAAGCAAAACCTGTTTCTGAAAAACAAGAAGAAAACTCTATTATCGTTGAGGAAAAGAAACCAAGCGGAGCAAAGAGTGTATTAGACCAAGTCGTATCATTTGGAAGCATTGTTGTTGGTTTTATTATCGGAAAATATCTTGGCTTGATTCTTTTCCTTTTCATTTTTGCTTGGTTAATCGGACAATGGTTTCCAAAATGGTATATGAAGCGAGAACGCATAAATATTACTTTGGTTAAATGGATTGTTTGGTCAAATGTTTTAACTTGGCTACTCCCGCCTCTTGGAGTTATGACTGGTTTTGCTGCTTTGGAATTCGGTAATCATTTTCCTGGTGATCGCAAAAAATATAAAACCATTGCAATTATTGGAATAGTCGCTTCACTTCTAAATGCCCTTAGCGGTGTATTGATGAATATATGAGAATACGAGAATTATTTAAATCTACTGGACTTACGCAATCAATCGGCGGAACGGCAATTTTCTTGGACAGAGAAAATTGCCAAATTGTGAACAAAACAAAAAATGAAAATTCGATCGTTCTTCACCTCAAAAGAGAGTCCGATGGGGAGGAAGGACAAGCACATTTGAGGGTGCAAGAAAAATTTGAAACACTATCAACTCAATTGTTAAATTGGGCTTTCACTAGCAAAAGCATAGTTGGACTTACTCTTAATCAACTGGACGACTTAGAAACAAACTTGTCGATTGAAAGCACTGGAGGAAAATTGCAGTTGAAGGCTTAAGATGCATTGTGCTATAATTTAGCCATGACCACTCGAGCTATAAAATCACCATATACAGCCGAGAATGTCGCCAAATATCTCATATATCTTGCTTCACAGGCATTTGTGGGCGACAACAAAGAACGGGAAGGTATCACTAATCTAAAGCTCCAAAAGGTGCTCTATTTTGCACAGGCATACTATCTATCAAAAGTTGGTAGACCACTTTTTTCAGACAATATTGAAGCTTGGGCGTATGGACCAGTTGTGCCAGATGTTTATAAAAAATTCCGATCTAATAAAAGCAATCCAATTATTTTTGAGAAGGACACTTCATCTCTATCTGATGAGGATAAAGAAATTCTAAAAAAAGTTTGGGGTACTTTTGGTGGATATTCTGCAAGCAAATTGGTAGATATTACTCACGCTCATACACCTTGGAAAGAAGCAAACAAGACAGCGAGCCAGATTATTTCTCACAAGGCCATAAAAGAGTATTACGCTCCATTGCTAAATAAATAGGCAAGGCAGAGCACCTTGTCTATGGACGAACTCGAAACTCCTACAAAATTTGATCTTCAATACACCGAATCCAAGGTGATTTTTTCTATATGCGATTGTTCGCTTGATAAAAAATACTCTTTTTGGTGTTTGAATAGAGAACAGGCGACAAAGTTTCTCAAAAGACTTCAGCATATAGAAAAACTCACTTGGGGTCAGTTTGCGAGTTTACCACGAAAAAATGGAGTAACGACTGAAAAACAGGATAGTGAAAATTTTGTTTTAATTCACAACCAAAATTCTTCGGAAAGAAAAATTGTTGAACAATATTATTTTCATTTTCGTGTCGAGCAAACTGACCTTTTCCGAGTTTTTGGTTATCAACGAGCACAATTTTTCTGTATTACGCACATTGACCCAGACGGCAAGATAAATCACTAAGGGAGCAATCCCCGCCGTTTTATAATATCTCCTAAAAACGGCGGGGGTTTGTGCGCGCATAGGGCGGGCGGGGCAAGCACAATAAGATTTGTTTGTGCCTAGCACAAGCCACTTTAAGAGTTAGAGCTGGACTCGGTCGGAGGCACAGAGTATCAAATCACCACCAAACACCGAGAGGAAGCGCCTCGTCTCGCCGCAAGGACGGAGAAATGAACAACGCCAAAGAACCACAAATGATATAATGAGAATGTTCATTTCATAGTCTGAAGCGGCGAAGCAAAACCAAAGATTTCCTTTCCATTTTTTGTCGGCTCCCCCCACACCCCCCGCCGAAAATCTAAGAAAGGAAGGAAAATTTTTGGTTTTTGCTCCCGCGACCGAAGGGAGCGGACGAGGCGCGCATCATTGGTCATCAGGGTTCAATTCAAAATACATTCGAACTTCGTTCAATACACACCGCATTCGCAAAAGCTTCGGCAGAAGCCGAAGCTTTTGCGAAATATTGCAGGAAGCCCGGCTTCCGGGGATTCGAACGCCGGAGCGATGCGAGGCCAGCATTTCAAATAGTTTTGGGGCGAAAACGAAATGCTTTTATCAATAAGGGCAAAAGAAATTTTTAATCACATGAATAAAAGAGTTTTTATAGCTCACGGCTGGGACGGCTATCCCGAAGAGGGATGGTTTCCATGGCTCAAAAAAGAACTTGAGACAAAAGGATTTGA
>JAKALG010000086.1 GCA_021813235.1 bacterium | reverse complement strand
TTAGAAATTAATCCAAAAGAGTTAGCAGAAAAAATAGTGGATGCTCTAAAGCTGGGTTTTAAAAATTACCCAAAACCCAGCTTTCTAGAAAAAATAGAAACGAAAAATGGTTTTATTAATTTCTATTTATCGCAGGAATTTTTTATTAACTCCATAAAAGAAATTTTGGAAAATAAAAATTTTGGACAGAATAATATTTTTACTGGCAAAAAAGTAATGGTGGAATATACCCAGCCGAACCCTTTTAAACCTTTTCATATTGGGCATTTGATGAGTAACACGATAGGGGAATCCATTTCTCGTATTGTGGAACATTCTGGTGCGAAGACCGTACGAGCTAATTATCAAGGAGATGTCGGTCCTCACGTGGCAAAAGCGATTTATGGCATGGAATGGTTACAATCTGATGGTATTTTAGAAAAAAAGATGTCTTCTAGAGAATCAGCACCTGATTTAGCTACTTGGATAGGAGAATGTTATACCGAAGGAGCGACCGCATATGAAGCAAGTATTGAAATTAAAAAACAAATAGATGAAATAAATCAAAAAATTTATGATAGAAGTGATGAAAAGATAAATGAAATTTATGATTGGGGCAGAAGGGTAACTCTTGAAGCTTTTGAAGAAATTTATAAAGTACTCGGCACTAGTTTCAATTATTATTTTTTTGAAAGTCTCGTTGCTCCTATGGGAGAAAAAATCGTTCAAGAAAATTTAAATAAAGCCGAGGGTCCTGAGAATAGTCGAAGGATTTTTGAAAAATCAGATGGAGCCATAGTTTTCCACGCTGAAAAATACGACCCGAAGCTCCACACCAGAGTTTTTATTAATTCCAAAGGTTTGCCTACATACGAGACAAAAGAATTAGGGCTTACTAAAACAAAATTTGAAAAAGAAAATCCAGATTTATCTATAGTTATCACCGCCAATGAACAAGAAGAGTATATGAAAGTGGTCAGTAAAGCTCTAGAAATAATGGACCCTAGTGTTGCTTCCAGAATGAGACACGTTGTCCACGGTATGATGCGTCTTGCTACAGGGAAGATGTCTTCTCGAAAGGGGAATGTCATCACTGGAGAATCTTTAATTCTAGAATCTTGTGATGAAATTTTAGAGAAAATAAAAGATAGAGATTTTAGCGATGAAGAAAAGAAACAAATAAGTAGAGAAGTTGGTGTTGCTGCTTTAAAATATTCTATTTTGAAGCAAAATATTGGAGGGAATATCATTTATGATTTTGAAAAATCCATTTCCTTTGAAGGAGACTCTGGTCCTTATTTACAATATTCATATGCACGCGCAAATTCTATTTTAGAAAAAGCAAAATTAGAAAATGTTTTACCTGGATTTTTATTTTCAAAGCCGGGCTTTGAAGATTTTAAAAAGCCCGGCTTTTATTCTGGTGTTTTCCCACTAGGTGATATAGAAAAATTATTATACAGATTTCCCGAAATCGTATACAGGTCTGCAAAAGAATTCGAACCTCATTATATTGCAAATTATTTAATAGAAATCGCTCGTGCCTTCAATACTTATTATGGCAATACCAAAATAATAGATAAAGACGATTTGATGTCGCCATACAAAATATCTCTAACCTTGGCCTTTTCTCTGGTTATGAAAAATGGACTTTATCTTCTAGGCATAAAAGTTCCAGAAAGGATGTAGAAAAAAAACATTTTTTCTGTTAATATCTACTTATGGATACTAATAATGGTAAATCAGAATCTGCTTTACGCGAAGAAGCGGTTTTGCAATTTTGGAAGAAAAATAACATTTTTTCGAAGACCCTGAGTCAAACGAAGGGCAAAAAAGAGTTTGTTTTTTATGAAGGTCCTCCTACAGCCAATGGTAAACCAGGTATTCATCACCTTGAGGCGAGAGCATTTAAAGACGCTATTCCTAGGTATAAGACAATGCAAGGGTATCATGTACGTAGAAAAGGCGGATGGGATACGCATGGTTTGCCCGTAGAACTTCAAGTAGAAAAAAAACTTGGACTTGATTCAAAAATTGCTATTGAAAAATATGGTATTGCAAAATTTAATCAAGAATGTAAAGAGAGTGTCTGGGAATATATTGGATTGTGGAAAAATTTTACTAATCGAATAGGTTACTGGGCTGACCAAGAAAATGCTTATGTTACTTACCACAATACTTATATTGAATCTGTCTGGAACATTTTGAAAAAAGTTAATGAACAGAAATTACTTTATAAAGATTATAAAGTTGTTCCTTGGTGTCCTCGCTGTGGAACAGTTCTCTCTTCACATGAGCTTGCTCAAGGTTATGAAGATATAAAAGATTTATCTGTGTATGTAAAATTTCATCTTAAGTCAGGACAACCATTTGGAGAAGGAAAAATTACGAAAGATAGTGCTTATATTTTAGCTTGGACAACGACACCTTGGACGCTTCCTGGAAATATTGCACTTGCTGTAGGAAAAGATATTTTTTATACAGCATTACGAATTGTTGGCATACCCGAACTTTATATAGTTGCAAAAGACAGAATTAAAAGTGTTTTTGAAGGCAAAGAAATTGAGATAGTTCATGACAACATAAAAGGTAAAGACTTAATCGGTTTAGAATATGAACCACTATATCCATTTTTGAAAGATACTATTTCAGGAAAAGAAAAAGATAAAATGGATAAAGCATATAAAGTTTATCCTGCGGATTTTGTGACGACAGAAGACGGTACAGGAGTAGTGCACACTGCTGTCATGTATGGACAAGATGACTTCGTATTGGGAACAAAGATTGGTTTACCGAAACATCACCTTGTCGGTCTTGATGGTAAATTTTTAGTGGGGACAGGATTTTTAGAAGGCAGGTTTGTGAGAGACGAAGAGGTTGCCGTAGATATTATAAAAGATTTAGCAAATCGTTCTACTGGTCCACTTTTATTTAAAAAGGAAAGATACGAACACTCATATCCACATTGTTGGCGTTGTCATACCGCTCTCATTTATTATGCTCGTGACTCTTGGTATATACAAATGTCCGACTCAAGAATTAAAGAAAAAATGATTGAGGAGAATAAAGATATAAATTGGGAACCAATACATATCCGTGATGGACGATTTGGCGAATGGTTGAAAGATATAAAAGATTGGGCGATTTCACGAGAGCGATATTGGGGAACACCGCTTCCTGTCTGGGTTTGTGATGTTTGTAAAAAAGTTGATGTGCTTGGAAGCGTAGAAGAGATAAAAGAAAAAACTAAAAAATCTGGTAATAAATATTTTGTAATGAGACATGGCGGTGCAGAAAGTAATCTGACGAGTAAAATATGTTCGAAGATTGAAGACGAAGATCATCTAACAGAAGAAGGAAAGAAACAAGTTTTAAACGCTATCCCTATATTAAAAGATAAAAAAATCGATTTTATTATTGCATCGGATTTTTTTAGGACGAAGGAAACAGCGGAAATTGTTAAAAAAGAATTAGACTTGTCTAATGATAGTCTTGTTTTTGATAAAAGGCTTTGGGAATTGTGTGCTGGTGTTTTTGATGGAAAAACGTGGACTGATTATTGGGAAGTTCGTGAAAAAGGAGGACATGGTTATTTTCATAAACCCGAGGGAGGAGAATCTCATAAAGATTTGAAACTTAGAGTTACAGATTTTATATATGATATAGAAAAAAAATATAAAGATAAAAATATTTTAATTGTTACTCATGAAGGACCAGCTAGAGTTCTTTTCGCTGGGGCAAAAGGACTTAATGATATTGAAACGATATATCACTTGGAAAATGATATAAGAATGTTTAAAAATGCTGAGATAAAAGAATTAGATTTCGTGCCTATTCCACACAATGATGATTTTGAATTAGACTTACACAGACCTTATGTAGATGATTTGAATCTTGTTTGTAAATGTGGTGGTAATTTAATTCGTACGAAAGAAGTCATGGATGTTTGGTTTGATTCTGGAGCTATGCCCTTTGCTCAAGACCACTATCCTTTTGAGAATAAAGAATGGGTAGAAGGAAAAGGTTATCCCGCAGATTTCATCTCTGAGGCCATTGACCAGACTCGTGGTTGGTTTTACACATTACACGCCGTGGGAGTGCTTATGGGGCGTGGTAAAGCCTATAAAAACGTTATATGTCTAGGACACTTGCTTGATGCTAAAGGTAAAAAAATGTCCAAATCTTTAGATAATATTGTTGACCCATGGATGGCTATGGATAAATACGGCGTGGATACTTTAAGACTTTGGATGTACTCAATCAATCAGCCAGGTGAATCTAAAAATTTTGATGAGAAAACAGTAATGGAACTTCACAGACAAGTTTTCGGTTTACTTTATAATGTCTTAGCATTTTATGAACTCTATAGAGATAAAGATTTAGAAAGGTCGGAACTTGAATCTTCAAAAAGGTCCGACCTTAATATCCTCGACCAATGGATTTTAGCTCGCTTGGACGAATTGATAGACCTTACAACAAAAAATCTTGATAACTATAAAT
>JAKALG010000085.1 GCA_021813235.1 bacterium | reverse complement strand
TTTTTGGTTTATTTCTTCTTTTAATATAAGTTTTGTGAAGCCGTTGAGAATTATATATATTTTACTTTTCTTTTACAAAAATGGTATAATATTACTATGAAAGTATTTATTGGTACAGACCACGCAGGGTATGTATTAAAAGAAAAATTAGTTTCTTATTTAAAACTTCAAGGTTATGAAGTTATTGATAAGGGTGCGTATGAATACAACGAAGAAGATGATTATCCAGATTTTGTTGTACCTGTAGCACGAGAAGTTTCGAAAGATCCAGATAATTCTAGAGGTATTGTATTGGGTGGCACAGGAGAAGGTGAGGCTATCGTAGCAAATAGATTTCCTCATGTTAGAGCGATTGTCTATTACGGTAGAGTAAAACCGATAGTGGAAAATGAATCCGGTATCCTTCATAGATCAAGAGCTCATAATAATGCAAATATTCTTTCTCTAGGAGCTAGATATTTTACAGAAGAAGACTTAATGGAAATAGTTGATTTTTGGCTTAAAGCTCCTTATGGCGGGGAAGAAAGACATGTTCGTCGTTTGGCGAAAATAGATGCGATAAAAATAGAATAATTACCTGTCCTGTTAGAAAATCATGGGACGCAAATAAATTACCAAATTATAAGCATTAAATTTTTTAATAGGATGATTGAAATAATTCCAGCAATACTACCGAAAAATTATGAAGATTTAAAAAATAAAATAGCGCTTGTACGTGGGATAGTTCCTATAGCACAGATAGATATTTGTGATGGCATTTTTGTAAAAAATACTACTTGGCCTTTCGATACTGACAGAGATTCACATTTCCAGGCGATTCTAAATGAACAAGAAGGAATGCCTTTTTGGGAAGATATTGATTTTGAATTAGATTTGATGGTTGCTGACGCAGTAAGTAATTTTGATATTTATACAAAGCTTGGAGCGAAGAGAATTATTTTTCATGTTGAAGCAGCTCCTGACCTGAAAGAATTTAAAGATTTTATAGAAGGTATTGATATATATATAAGAGAAAATACAGAAATAGGCATTGCTCTTAACATAGATACTCCTTTAGAAAAAATATTCCCTTTAGTTAATAATGTTGATTTTGTCCAATGTATGGGAATAGACAAGGTTGGTTTCCAAGGGCAAGATTTTGATGAAAAAGTTATAAAAAACATAAAAGAGCTAAAAGAAAAATTCCCTGATCTTATCATCTCTGTTGATGGTGGAGTAAATTTCAAAACAGCGCCAATACTTATAAAAGAAGGAGTTGGTCGTTTGACTATAGGATCAGTGCTTTTAAATTCAGAAGATATTATTGGAACAATAGAAGAATTTAGAAATTTAGGTTAAAAATATGATAAAGCTCATTATTTTTGATTTTGATGGAGTCATAGACAACAACTATGATTTAAGTTTTGAGCTGAATGGTAAAAAATTTACAGATTTGACTAGAGAAGAACATAAGAAAATATATGAGGGGAATATTCATACTGAGCGAGAAAAATTAAAACATCGCGACACAGGTTTTGATTTTTTAAGACACTTGAGCAATACAAGGAAAACGAGAAAAATAAAAAAAGAAACCAAAAACGCTCTTCAAAAATTAGCTCAAAATTACGATCTAGGTATAGTTTCTTCTTGTTATGAATATGGAATAAAAGATTATCTTGAAGCGAATGAAATAAAAGATTTATTTTCTTTTTTATACGGTCTTGAAACGCATAAATTGAAGACCCACAAATTTAAAAAAGTTCTAGATGAACTTAACTTAAAGGAAAATGAATGTATTTTTATCACAGATACGCTTGGAGATATTTTAGAGGCTAATGAAATTGGTATTCCAACGATTGCTGTTGACTTTGGTTATCATGAAAGGGAAAGACTAGATAAGGGGAATCCACTAGATATAGTTTCATCTTTTGAAGAATTGGTTGAAACTATAAAAAATCTGGTATAATTATCTTAATGGCTCCATTAACTGATAAAAAAATTTTGGAATTAAAAAAAATGGCGAATGATATTCGTCAAAGTATTATTGAAATGCTCGTAGAAGCAAAGAGCGGACACACTGCAGGACCTCTCGGCATGGCGGACATTTTTACGCTTTTTTATTTTCATATTTTAAAACACAATCCAAAAGATCCATTTTGGGAAGAACGAGACAGATTGATTCTTTCTAATGGACATATTTGTCCAGTACTTTATTCCACGATGGCGCACTCTGGTTATTTTCCTCCCGAAGAATTGAAAACTTTGCGTAAATTGGGCTCTCGTTTGCAAGGACATCCACATAGAGAATATTTAAAATTTGTTGAGAATTCATCTGGACCTCTTGGCGAAGGACTTTCACAAGCAGTAGGTATGGCGCTAGCTGATAGGATGGACCAGAAAGTTGGGCACAGATATATTTATTGTTTTATGTCTGATGGAGAACACGATGAAGGAAATACTTGGGAAGCAATAATGCTAGCAGGAAAAAATAAATTGAATAATTTAATTGCTGTTGTAGATAGAAATAATATTCAGATAGATGGAAATACTGAAAAAGTAATGCCCCTTGAGCCACTCCAAGATAAATGGCGAGCTTATAATTGGGAAGTAATAGAGACAGGCGGGCATGATTTTCAAGATTTAAATGAGGCAGTAGAAAAAGCACAAAAGGTGGTAGATAAACCCATCGTAATCATCGCGCACACCGTGCCGGGAAAAGGAGTGAGCTTCATGGAGTATGATTATAAATGGCATGGCATGCCGCCAAATAAAGAGCAAGGAGAAAAAGCTCTCAAAGAGTTGAAAGATAGAAGACCAATATAAATTTTTATGTTAAATCCAAAATTAAAACTTAATCCTAAAATCTTTAATGAAGATTGCGAGCAAGTGCCTATCAGAAAGGGTTTTGGCCTTGGGCTACTCAAAGCTGGAGAGGAAAATAAAAATGTTGTTGCTTTGTGTGCAGATTTGACGGAATCAACTCAGATGAATTTATTTGCGGAAAAATTTCCTAAAAGATTTGTAGAAATAGGAGTAGCAGAACAAAATTTAGTGACAGTCTCTTCGGGTATGGCAGCAATGGGGAAGATTCCTTTTTGTTCTTCTTATGCAATGTTTTCTCCAGGACGCAATTGGGAGCAGATAAGGACGACGATTGCCTATAATGACAGGAAAGTTGTAATAGTCGGAAGTCATGCAGGAATCTCTGTTGGTCCTGACGGAGGCACCCATCAAGCGCTCGAAGATATTGCTTTGATGAGAGTTATGCCTAATATGGATGTCATTTCTCCTTGTGATGCTATTGAAGCGAAAAAGGCGACAGAGGCTTTGGCAAAAACTGAGAGGCCGGCATATTTACGTTTAGCTCGTGAAAAGACGCCAATTATAACCACAGATGAAACTCCTTATGAAATAGGTAAAGCAGAAATTTATTGGATACCAGATGTGGGAATAGCACAAGTCGGCATCATAGTCACTGGTAGCCTCACTTATCGTGCGATACTTGCAGCCAAAGAATTGGAAACGGAAGGTATAAAAACAAAAGTAATGAATTTGTCTTCCATTTCTCCGATAGATTCTGAAGCCATAATTACTCTCGCAAAGGAAAGTAAAGTTATCGTGACGGTGGAAGAGCATCAAATAAATGGAGGAATGGGTTCTGCTGTCGCAGAAGTACTCGCGCAAAATTATCCTGTACCGATAGAATTTATAGGTGTCAAAAACCTTTTTGGTCAATCAGGAACACCTGATGAGTTGATAGAACATTATGAAATGGGGGTAGTACACATCAAAAAAGCAGTGAAAAAAATCCTCAAAAGAAAAACAGCCGACTAATCGGCTGTTTTTCTTTAAATTATTCTGGTTTTTCTATTACCTTTTTCTTTAATTTACCAACTAATCTTTCTAACTCATATACATCATATGCACTATAACCGTCTTTTTTTATTGAATTTATTATCTCTACCATTTTGTCTATATCTATATTCTCTTCTTTTTTTTCTTCTGTTTCTATCTCTTCATGTACCATTTTTTGTATAACTGGTACTTCACCAAAATCTTTATCCCCTGGCATATATTAATTCATTTTATTAACCTTATAATCACTTGGTGCGACCTTTAAATATTCTTCTAATTTTTCGCGATTAAGTAACCCTTCTTGCGCTCCTATTTTTTGGACTACAGACATTGCATTTATTGGACCCCAAGAGAAAGCCTCAAGGGGACTTTTACCTAAAGCAAGCGCTGCTGTGAAAGTGGAAGAAAAAGCATCTCCTGCTCCTGTGCGTTCAAGCGGTGGAGCAATGTCAGGATAAATAGGGTTGTGCCATAACTCTCCATTCATATAAAGATAAGCACCTTTTGGACCATCACTTATCACAACCATTTTTGGTCCTAGGTTTGCGATGCCTTTTGATAACATTAAAATATCTTCATTCTTATCTTCCATTTTTAATATCTTTTGAGCTTCCTGTAAGTTGCAAAAGAAAACCTCTGTTCGTGCGTAAATTTCTTTTAAATTTTCCACACCAAATTTTATT
>JAKALG010000005.1 GCA_021813235.1 bacterium | reverse complement strand
GCAGTTCCGCTATAAGTTTTTCGTCCAATGAATAGTGAGGAAATACCGTAAATCCCTCATATGTTTTTCCCCTTACCTCGTCTATTGTGGTTTGAGTCAAAGTATCATAAATTGATATTCCCGCTTGCTGAAGATCAAGAACAATATAATCAATTTGAGCATCATCCCATAAACGTTTAACCGATAGCGCCTGAGTAACAGTTGACTGCCCTTTGGACACCTCCAAATACATGAGATGTCTAGAATATCCTTTGGATGTTGGGAGTAAGCGGATTATTCCAATCGCACTTTGGTCATTGTTTTTATTTGCTCTTGTGCTAACGTCCATAGACAAGACCCGTATTTCTCCATCTATTTTTTTTATGTCATAAGGATTCTTTTTTTGGAAGTTTTCCATCCTTTGTGGATAAAAAGCTCTTTTCATATTTCTAGGAAACATGTTTGATTTATAATATGATTTGGATGAACTACCAGCCGGAATGTTTTGATATTCTGTCTGCTTTGTTATTTCATCCATATCCGCAGTTTCGTTCTCTATCATTTCCTTACTTTTTATGTTGTGAAAAATAGTAAGCATATAATCAAGAGCTAAAAAGTTTGCAGTTTCATCCCCATGCAACATTCTTTTGATGGTCTTTTTGACCATTTCAAACCAATACTCTTGCTTCCATCCACAAGAAGTTATATAGGATATAATCCCGTTTTCCTTTAGTTTTTCATCGTTTTGATATTCGGGTGTAAGACGGTAAGGCGGTGTTCTTTGAAACAAAAAAGGAATGAGAACAGAGTCCAAAATTTCTTTTGGAACTATTCTGGATTCATCCAAAATCAAATAATTGCATCTCTTAGAGCGTGAATTTTCATTACTGACAACCGCTCTGATTGCACTTCCATTATGGAAAAGGCATTCATACAAATTCGGATTAGTTGTTATGGAAGCTATTTCTCTTCTTACATTTGGAAAATTATCATAAAAGTATTTTACTTTTTCTTTGATTACATTTCCGCTTTGAGACAGGGTTTTACTTGCAATAACAACTATAATATTTGGATATAGTATCGCCAGAACAATTGCCCACAATCCAATTATAAACGATTTAGCCGTTGCTCTCGAAGCAACAATATAGGCGAGTTTAGACCGTTGCAACATCCAAATCATTAGTTTTTGATATGGGTGTAATTTTATTTGCAAATAGGTTTGAATAAATCGATTTGGATTTCTTCTAAAAAACGTATTCCAAAGAATTATCTTCTCTCGTTTTTTATCCGAAAGCTCTTTTGCTGTTCGTGGCTTTTTCTCTTTAAAAATATTTCCCTTACTGGACTTGTTTTCTTCCCGTCTATAATTGCTATAACTTGGCATTCTCGCCACCCTCGCTTGAGTCGCCATCTGTTGCTGTGTATTCAAGAGGAACCATTGGTTCAGATTCCTCAAAGTTATCGTCTTCATAATCTTCCGAAGAACTATCTAAATTGAAATCTTTTGATCCAGTAATGAAGTTTTTTATACTTCGAACAACAAATCTCTGCCAATATTCATTTATGTTGTCGAAATCTTTAAAAAGATTATCATCCTTATAATATTCGGCGGGTTCTGTCTCTTCTACCGTTTTAATAAAGTTTCCCCATGTTTCAATGGATTTGTTTGTTCCCGCCAAAACAGCAGAAGACGGATTAAGCCCTGATGTTTTTAGTAATTCCTGAAATTCTTTTAATAAAACAGTTGTACTCGTACCATCTGCTATGGCCTTATCTATTTCCAGTTCTTTTATACATATCAGCTTGAGAAGGACTCTTTCGCTTTCCGTATTTATAGAATGACTTTCCGACCATCTCATATACTTTCCCTCTAAAATTGAAATGTCCTCACTTGCATAGGTTGATCCCCAAAACGATTTAAGTCTGCTCAAATCTTCTTCTGAAAACGATTCTTCACTACTATTATGGTCTGTGTTTATAATAATAGTTGGGTTGTCAGCATATTCTAGTTCAATTGGAAGGTCTGATGTGGATTTACTAACAGCAAGAAGCTTGGCTCTATAAACACCAAAAAGTTTTCCGGGATTCCAGTTGCTTGACTCAATCTGTTTTATGGCAGATTCAATGGCCTCATCACTGTATCTTACGTTAAGCTTGCGGCATAAGTATAAAATAGTTCTCTGGATTGATCCATATTCTGCCTCTAATTTTTTACTATACATTTCATCTATGCATTCTTTACATACGCTAAAGTAACCATTCGTATCAATAACCGAATCAACTGCTTTGTGAAAATTTGTTTCTGATTTTATTTTTCGGCACTTACGACAATAGCAAAGTCCAGAAGGTATTGCTCCTTCTTCTTCAATAATATCCTTAATTCTTTTAGTCCTTACCATATTTCCCTCTCCAATTTCTTCCTTTTCCCTTATTTGCCCCTTTGTAAGTAGGAAGTTGAGCGGCACAGTTGCAACAAACGAATCTCAGATTATTGGGAAAATTATTTTCTGAATTCCCATCAATATGATCGACTTCTAAAGGAATTGTTTTGTCCATCCATCTATCTAAATTACATATTGAACACTTTTTGCTAGTTATTTTTCTGAAAAACAATCTCGCCTTTTCATCCGTCATTCGACCCGCAATATATTCAAAATATTTTTTATCATAATTTTCTTTTATTTTATATTCAATACCGCATTTTATGGAACAGTATATATTATTTCTGTTTTTTACTTCAACCTTTTTCTTGCAATTCTTACAAATTATTTTAAAGATTTTTTTCGGAGATTTCTCTTTTTTTGAGTTGTTGTATGATGCGGAACAAGATATGCTACAAAAAGTGTTCTTTCTCTTTTCATACGCTATTTTAGATTTGCACTTCAAGCATAATTTGGGGGAAACATCATAATTAATAATTCTTTGCTTTTTTCTTTCTTTAAATACCTGATGTCCCATTATTAACTTTCCTAATGCTATCTCTTTATTTTTTTCAGTTTTATAATTCATTTTACTCCTCGTTCTCCAAAGAATAAGAAAAAAGAAATGAGGAGACTTCACTTTCAAACGAATCATGACTTCGTTCTATCTTTTTTCCTAGAGCTGAAGGAGGGATTTGAACCCCCGATAATTCCATCTTACAAGGATGGCGCAATCGGCCAGACTATGCGACTCCAGCAGTTTAGCGTACAGTATATCGTTACATATACAAAATCAAGGTTTTGTATATGTAACGATATGAATAAAAGTTACATTTTATTAGAATCCCTCATAGGGATTTTGTAAAACTCGACCATCTCTCATTATATATGGATTTGGAACTGGCATATCGCTTTTCAAAAATGAGACGCGAGATTTTTCTAGAATTCCACACCACCCGGTAGAACTTTTATTGTTCTTTATGAAACCCCAAACCGCCATCTCCATTTTTTCTCCATACCAAGAGTTAGATGGCTCTTGAAACCATGTTTTAAATCCGATTCTAACTTTCTTTTGATTTAATATCTCTACTCTTGCGGAATTTGTCGGTCTAAAAAATAACCAACGATGAGTGACCGGAGAATATGATCTGTAATCGTCTAAGGGATTAATTCCCTCAAAAAGAACTGCTGGTTGTTTTTTGTAGATTATTTCTTCCACAAACTTCAAAACTGTTCCACCCGTCACCATCGGCTGTAATTGAATATATGGTGGTTTGCCATTGTTATTTATATAATCAGCCCTAGTCCATGATCCAGCGTTGTTCGTCATCCATGCGTTGTCTCTAAAAGAGTTTGCAAAATCTTTTTTCGCCTGTTCAGATGTTGTTTTCCCCACATTTATTGTGTAATGAAACCATTCTTGCAAATCTTTTGTAAAATTAACAAAGGTGTCATTTAAAAATCTGGCTGTTGCCGGGACAGAACGCCCACTTGGAGAATTATATCCCGCCCCTTGCTTTTTTCCCATTAATATCTCGTTTCTTGAATTCCTATCCAAGAGCTTCAGTGTCACCATTTTTCCGTCTTTATTTGGCATTTTCCAAATTTGGTTATAATCGTTGTTGACAAGCAGATATTCCCCAGTAGGACGAAGAAATTTAGATTTTGTAAACACTGTTAAAGAATTATCTGGATATTCCAAAATCAAACTTTTTTCCATTGGACTACCCCTCCGTAACTTGAGGGTTGTCCCAAACTATTGTTCTCTTTTTAATTGTGCCGTCTACCATTACGAATTCTTCAATTGTTGTGATTCTTGTTGGAATCTTATTCTCTAGTCCCGTATCTGGAACATCTGGAACTATTTCATCTACAACAACACTCGAAATAAATGTTGCGACATACATTTCGGAAGTAATTGGAACACCCTCTATTTCGATTATTTTAATCCAATCTCTTCCGAGGCTATCTTTTTTAAATAAGCTTCCAACAAACAATTGTCCGTTTAATAGTTGCCTGACTACGTTTGTTATATCGCTTGTGTTAGATGTTGGTTCTGATCTGGCATTAACCTTGCCAGTTACATGTCCTTTTATCAAGTCTTCCTCCTTCTATAATCTTACATTCTCTGTGTAAACAATTTTGCTTCCGTTTGCTCTCTCAACAATCATTCTTCTAAATATTTTATCGGGTGTCGGGGTAACAACAACTGGTTTGCCGGAATTGAAGAAATATTCAAATTCTTCCTGACCACCGTTTACAATATTGTGGTCTATTTCTTTAGACCAAACTCCGGTCTTGTAGCCAATAACCGGAGTCCCGTTCTGCCACAAAAATGCCTTTTTCCAGAGAGGTGGAATTTTTACATACTTTGGATCACCAGATGTATATGCGGCAATCCAAAGTGGATATTTAGCAAACCATTCTTGTTCGGATGCTTTCTTGGGGTAATACTCCATAAAATAATAATAGCCAGTATATACGACTATTTTATGATTCGGCAATCCTGATAGCTGTTGGAGTTCCTCCATAAAATTATAAAGTTCTTTCCAATCGCGCCACGAGCCAAATTCAAAATCTGCCGCAAGAAAGCCTTCTCCAATATCATTTTTTATGTATGACCAATAAAGTTGTGCTTGAGCCTTACCTTTGGCTCTGTAATCGCAAAACCAATAGGACGACCTTGGAATTCCTGCCGCTTTTGCATTTCTCCAGCCAATATAAAATGCGGGGTCTTTGTAATTCCACTGCCCACATTTCAAAATAGTGGCAGAGAAATAAGTTTTCATTTTTTCATAATCAATATGCTTTTGCTTGTTTGGTGGAAGCAGATTGTGTTTTTCATCATACATTATAACTTGATATTTACTTGTGTCAGAGACTTTTATGCCATTATCTTCAAATATCATTATTCTCTCCAATCACTGTAATATATTCCATTATATTTCAGAGCAAACCACATTCCTTTTCCGATTGATCCCCAATAATTTGTTCTGGAACAATCAGTCCATATTTCAACAACATTCCATCTGATGCCCTCATCTGAATACAATGCCCCAATAACTTTAGCAGAAATAGAATGATCGTTTCTGAGTCTTACAGTAAGATTCATTGGGATTCTTAACTGAACAGATAAGTTAGATGGATAGGTGCTATATCCAGTACAAGCAGTAGAGGTGGGCGTGGAGGTCGGAGTAGCTGTGGAAGTGGGCGTATGTGTTTTGGTCGGAGTGACTGTTTTTGTTGGAGTCCGAGTTGGAGTTCTCGTGGGTGTTGCCGTTGGAGTAGGAGTAAATGTTTTTGTAGGAGTAAATGTTACAATAGGTGTTGTTTGTAATTCATATGCGCCAATATCATAACCACTACCAACCAAACGAGGAAAGCCCGCAAAATCAGATGACCAAGAATTTGTTACACTATTTGTATATCCCGCCAAATTCAAAGAAATTCGATTCGTTCCAGAAATCGAAGGATTCAAATTAGATGGAGCATTAACATAAGCAATGTTTGGATGAATATTTTCGAGCGAAAGCCTTAGCTGAGAAGGCATTGTGCTATCGGTTATATTTCCAATTGACTCTGTTCTTGTTTGAACAGCCGGATTTGTAAATCTCATGGCCGTCCAACCACCATAGGCAGAGTTCAAAAGAAAGTAGTAGCCGTCTGCGCCATAATTAGTTATGGCTCCACCACCGGCATTTATAATAACATTTTGCCTGACGATGACATTTGAATCTTCGTCAACGCACTCACCGTCTCCATCTCTATCCCCATATCCATTTGAAAATGTACAACCAACCCCAATGCCATAATTTATTACAGTAATTCCTCTATTTGTATCATGAATGAAATTATCTGCAACCAGACTGTCAAAGGTATTTTCCAATTGAATTGATTCGCTACCACAACCTGAAATATCGTTTCCTTCTACAACATGACGATATTCGTGTGTTCCAGCACCATCTAAGTTAATACACTGACCGGCTGTGTCCACTCCATATATATCGCTAACAACATTGTTGGTAAAGCGGCTATCATGGGTGGAGTTCATACTCCATATTCCAGAACGCCAAAACCCTAGAATGGTATTTCCGTCATACAAGTTATAATTAGAGGCCGAAGAGAATTCTCTGATGCCGCTTCTCCAGTCGTCTCCGCTTTTTGATAAATGCTGTCCGTCAATATTATTTCCTGAAACAACATGATTGTTTCCACGAATTAATATTCCGCCTCCAAACAAATCGTTATTTACAACCTGCCAATGATGAGTTATGCTTCCATTCCATGTTAAATTCGTCATCATAATAGCAGAAGATGAACTTCCGTTTGTTCTAAGAGTCAGGTCTTTTATTATCCAATAGGATTGTCCGCCCTCATCTCGAATAACATGACCCGTACCACCAAAAATCTCAACGCTTTCGGATGGATATGCCATTAATGTAATTGGTGCAATTGGTGTTCCAGATTTGTTTATAACTATGTTTTCATTATACAATCCGGCTCTTAAATAAATAGTTGTTCCGGGATTTGCCATACTTATTGCTTTGGTGACTGTTCTGAGTGGTGAGTTTATTGATCCAGAGTTTGAATCATTCCCACTTGTAGAAACATATAGGTCACTTAAAGCAGTAGGCGTTAGGGTTGGAGTTGATGTTGGAGTGAAAGTTTTGGTAGGCGTATTTGTAGCTTGACCACTTGTTAGATATTGATTGCCCTCAATGACAATGTTTGAATTTAATGGTGCTGAAAAAATCCAAATCCTAGTCGATGTGTTGTAGGCAATATTGTTTCTTATAACCGCTCCCTGTAAACCTTGCGGATTATGGAATCCTCCCCAATAATTAATAGCTTGCGCTCCATAGGATACGTTAGACAAAATATGTATATCACCGAGCAAACAAACATTCGATCCTTGATATTGTCCAGCGTATTTCTCGCTACCCATAGAAATGCTACCACAGGGTTTTCCGTTTCTATAAAAAGCAGGATTGGTGCATGTAACCGTATTTTTTTCAACCAATACGTGTGTTGCATTGTCGGGATAGACCCCGATTGCCCATGTTTCTGTAACCACGTTTTTAAATACTTCCACATATCTGGCTTCGGTTGGAGCAATACTTTCCCCATAGCAATTGCTAACTTTGTTGTATCTTATTTTTACATATTCAACATCCACCCAGAGCTTAATACAGCTTCCCCACGAATTGCTTGAAGATGGAGGATAGTTTTCAAGAACATTTGTATCTAAATACATATATTCTATAATCACATGATGTTGCGGCCTACCTGTATTTGCCACCTGAATGGCAGAAGAACGGCTTTCGGTTACATTTACTCTTTCGCTTGTCCCATTTTTATGGGAGCTATCCGTAAGAATTAAATAGTTAGCCTCAATTCGAATATACTGATATGGGCCTTGTTCTGCGACATCATATTTACAATATACCGCTTTGGTTCCAGAAGTTCTTAAATAAAGAGTCCTGCCACTGAGAACACCTGTACACGAAACTGTTTCTTGCGGATCAGCAAAATATTCAAACGATGGGGTTTCTGGAATCAGCGAAGCGACAAAAAATCCGCCACCAAGAAGACTTCCTACTAAGGCCATCGTTGAAATTATATTTTTTAAAGTTATTTTCATCATTTCCTCCTTAAAAGAATATAAAACAGCACACGAGCAATTCGTGTGCTGTTCGAATTTCCCCCTTGCAAGGGAATGAATTAGTTGTCTTGCCCCCAAACAACTGCGTTTTGTATTTCCCCCTAAATAAATTGGAACAATAAAATAATAATTCTCATTGTCTACAATCTAATTTTTAAAGATTTTCCCTCGTTTTTATCAAGAAGATTTTTCTTCCCTCTATGCAATGAGCCACAATTTTCGCACCGATACTTATCATATTTAGCTTGATTTGTGTACCAATATCCCTCTGTCTTAAAACTATTGCACCCACAATGACAAGATTTGGAAAGACCCTCATGGTATGTTCCAAAATTGGGAATAGAATTATTCACATAAGGTTGTATTTTCCAAAAAAGAGCCTCAGTTGCCAAAATATCACCCTCATTATATTCCAGCATGATAACCAAAGACTCATCATCACCCTCTGCGCATTTTTTCCAAAGAGAAAAACCCTCATTGGAAATCTTGTCTCTAATGCCGTATTTTTTGTTTACATCAGCAAGTTTATTGGATGTCTCTCTAAAATTATTTCTAAGAAGCAGGTATGTATCGATTGTGCGATATTTAACCGAATCTAGCTCGTGAAACATTAGCTCAGAATTCAATATTTTGCCGTCAAATCCGCTCCAGTTGTGTCCGATAACAATGTCACAAGTATTAACAAATTTTTGAAGAGACTTGGTAATTCTCAAAGAGTCATATTTTATCGCTTCTGTGCTTGTCATAATATCAGAATACATTTTACTATCGTGGAGATATTTTCCAGCCCAAGAAAGCATGTGAGAATCTTGTGCCACCATATCATATGTAATATATTGATCTCTAATTCCCCAAATGTAACCATTTAGTTTAATCGGTAATGTTTCAAGATCAATGATACCAACAACAGGGTTTTGTTGTACGGTTCTTTGTTCTGTTTTGCTAATTCCACGCTTAATTCTTTCTCGCTTAAACCAACTTCGCAAAGACTCTGGAGTTGTTTTGTATTTCTTAGATAATTGTGACCAGTAAGGATTTGTTGAATTACCAACGCTTACAACCCAATTATCATAACACTCCTTGAATTTCTTATTATCTGATGCCATTATGCAAAAATGTCTCCTTTGATTATACGTCTTTGCTGGTGTCAATTGAATTGAACAATTACCCTGCGCTCCAAAGGCGCGTATACTGCCGTTATACGAGACACCAAATTACAGTTTACAACTGTCGGCGGGCGGATAGTGTATGATCGCAAACTCTTTCGAGAACACTACCTCATAGGTAAGGCTGTTGTTGTGGGCTTATTGCGCAATTATCCCACAATCCCTATCGCGCTAAGTGAATCTATCCACGCCCCAACAATTGTAAACAAGTAGGGATAGAGAGATTTGAACTCCCGACCACTCGCTTCCAAAGCGATTGTTCCTCCGGGCTGAACTATATCCCTATATGGTGGCGCATCCACCATCTTGCTTAAGATAGGAGGCTACTCCTAAATGTACTTAAAGTATATCACAACTCAGCCTCTTTGTCAAGGTCTTCAGAAGGGATAGATTCTCCGCCCGAATAGCGTATATTACTTGCCAATTTAAATATTACCTTCCTAGACTCCGGCAGGGTTTTCTCTGGATGATGCTCTCCAAACTTATTGGTATAGGCAGAGATTTTTCGAGGTGGAACCTTGGAATAATAAAGTTTTCCTAATCCCCTCACTCGTAAAACTGTTCCGCTTTCTACAAGTTCTTCTAGTGTTTCAACTAAGGCATCCAGAAAATATTTCGTGTCACCCTTCGTGAATCTGCCCTTTTTTGCAAGAAGAGCCACAAAATCGTCTGTTGTTAGTGTTTTTGTCATACTATCCTTTATATAATTAACAAAAAATATCCATATCTACTATTATTAAATAAATATACATCAAAAACCATTGCAGAAAATAGTCTTTATATATACCATTAATAGGAATCGGCATCAAATTCGCGCAGACCTTTTTCTGAACTTTTCCTTTTCTAGAAAATGTTCTTCACAAAGCCTATGAGCCGATCCTTTCCTTATCATTTCTTTTTTGCAAACTTCACAATATATTAAATAGCCACCGCAATATTTTTCGTATATTTTTGAAAAGTTAAATAAATCTCTATCACTATTTATGCTTATTTCGGCTTCACCTTCAAAGTCGATGTCCAATATTTTATTATAACCATCTATGAAGTTATTTTTTTCATTGGCAGTCGGATATATTAATTTCGCCTTATACAAAAGGTGCAGTATTGATCCCAATTCTATAGTAGTGCAATTTACACCAGAGATTCTTTTTATTTCAGTAAATAGTTTTATAGAAACAGAATTGTATCGATTTCGTTTTGCAATTAACAAAAGAGACAGATAGACCTTTTGAGCAACAAAATTCTTTAACTTTTTAGCCCGATTAATTTCTTCTCTTGTTATAAGAATACTTGTTCGCGTAAAAAGTTTTACTTTGCTATTTTTTACGCAGAATTTTATATGCTTTCTTTCGATTACTTCGTTGAAAGAAGAATCTTTTGAACAAAACTCAATCAACTTTTTCTTTATCTTAACATCTTTATATCCAAGAACATGCCTGAGATATTTTGCATACAGCAACAATTCTCGTTTGTCGTACCCGTTTGTAAAACCATTGTTATAAATTATAGTAGCCGTTTCACTTTCATCATATAAAAAGCTTTTCATTAGTCAATATTCATAAGAAAAATTCCATACCTACTATATAAATAATCAAAAGACCCTTGGTTATTTTTTATCGGAACTCTTACGAAGTTGTCCTTCTTTCTCTTTTTTATATTTTCAACTATCTCCTGCCCAAAACATTCCCAAGCGAACTTTCTGGATGTCTCACCCAGAACGCCATAACAAAGACAAACGACCATGTTCGCCAAATCTTCGGCATTTGAACTTATGGTTGCGTAGGCTCTTTTATTTATGTATCTTCTAATCTGATCCAAACTTGAGTAATTTTCTTCTGTATAATCCTGCAAACTCTCGCGCAAGGCTCTTTTTAAAGATTTATATTCCTTAAAAAGAATTTGCATTTTATCCAGATCGTTTTTATTTAAACTGTAGTTACGCTTCGAAAGTATTTTTCGATAATCAAATGTCTTACCAATTTCTCTTCTCTCTCTGGACATGTCTTTGATTTTATGCTCCATGTAGTGAGAGACACGATTCATAATAGATTGATTATCTATAAAAAACGATTTAGTCCTGTAGGTATCGATTAAACTCTTTTGATCTGTTGTGGGATTCTCAATGGATATTAGTTCTCTAAGTCCCATGTTGTAAATCACTCTGGATATGTTATCATATGCCATAAATTCCGAATTATATCTCTTGTTCATATACTCATATAAATAACGAAAAAAGTATGGGCGTTTTGCAACGACAAGTGATTTTTCAAATACCGTCATTGTTTTTTCGGCTTTTGACCACCAATTCGGGAAGTCTGGAATAATAAGACCTTTTTGCTTATCCAATTCCAGACCTTGTGCGGTTCGGATATAATGATACCTGTTATTTAGAATTCTATATTCTTCGGATTCATATTTGTAATCAGATAGCATTGTCACAACTGTACTACCATAGTTGGTTAAGAAACCCACCTTACTTCCAATTCCAAGAGACTGCTTGTTGATTATTGAATTTTTATTTTCTATCTTTCTTTTTTCTGGAACAAGTATTTCATAGAATAGGGGCTTCCCTGCTTGTTTCCCATTTACAAAGGGTTTGTAGTCGGTACTAAATACAATATCTCCATCCACATCTGCTCCACCAAGAACTGCCATATCCAATGAAACCCCGTATGGTGGGAAGATAATTCCAGAAGAAATATATCTATACCAATCCTTTGTTTCCCTTGTTTTCTTTAGGCTTAATTTGTCTATTTCGCTTGAATGAACATTGGGAGATCGAACAAGAGCTATTTCGCCCGCATCGCGTTCATTCCAAAACTGGCTGTAACACTCGCCCTCATCAAGCAATCTTTCATCGTCAAGCCCAAATACATGTATACACTGAGCATAAGGATCGCCAATCATAAATTGATAATTGCCCTGAAAAACCAATCTGCCCATGCACGAATCGTGTTTCTTTTTAGATATTGACTTTTCAATTTGCTTTAAGGTGTGTGTGTCTTTTAGCAAATCATTTTCCAATAAAATCGCTTGAGTACTTGGTTCCAATCTATTAAACCAGCCGTCAGAATATTCAATGTCACCCATCAAATAAGCAAGTATATTTTCTTTTGTGTTACCTAAAGACGACAACCAATTTACAGTCGGCTCACAAATCTCTGCTTCGTTATCAACCTTTAATGACTGTATAAATTGATAGGAAGAAAAAGCATGAGTCTTATCTGCTTTCGGAGAGACTCTAGTAATACCCCACCCTAAATCATTTTTTTCACAGTTATCGAGATAATCATTTGTCGAGGAATAACTAGACCACAATTTGAATTGAGACTCTGATATGATTACATCCACATCCCTAATGTTTATTAAGTTTTCGTATATGTCAACAATCTGTTTTATATCTTTTTCTTTTGCTAATTTATGAAAATCAAAGGTTACACATAACCCCTTCAGGTAACTCGATCTAACTATAAAGGCAGATGGAATATAATCTAATTCCAAATCACTTGACCAGATTTTTGCAAACCTCGGAGACACCAAACCCTGACCGTCAAAACTATTGCACTCAATTTCCATCTCTCTTGGATAAATCTTTGGATCAACCCCTATTTTGTTCTCACCTATTATCTCTGTATAATCAACTTCTCTGACGACGCTCATCAGTTTGTCTTTTACTACAGCAATTCTAGGAAAAGTTACCTCCAAAGAAGAACTGGAATATAGCGAATAATAAACCCCAAACTTAACTTCAACCATTTCTTTGTCTGGATTTCTACCGTTGTCAAAAATTAATTCTATTTCTTTATAAAGCTTGTCTAGAATAAATAGACATGTATTTCTTCTTATCATGCCAGATGATGCCATAAATGCAGAATATTTTTCCCCGTTCAAGATAAATCCATTTTTTATTATTTTATCAGTATGTCGTTTGTTTGAAAATGATATGCTTACCAGTTCTGGAATATATAATATGGTTTGTATATCATTTATAACTTGTAATATGGCTTCCCGGTTTTCTTTTGAATTTCTTTTTTTGGAAAGGCTTTTCTTTTTGCTTAGTAATTCATTTAGATAAGACTCAGAGTATCTGGAATCTTTCAACCTATTTATTGTCCTGACCAGTTGTGAATCGGCTATTTGAACAATCTCCTGATTATTCACTGCTTGGTTGTATGATACTGTCAGATTATAATTGTTATCTCTTATCCTCGTGCTGTCTAGTTTTAATATGCTGAAATTCTGAATTTTCCTCAAAGCATGAGACTCCTTTTATAACATAAAAAGCCTATCTTTTACAGATAGACTCCTATTCGGAACCGGTTATGTATTTTGTCCGATTATCCATGTTTTATTTTATCATTTCCCCCAAATAAAATTGTATCACACTTTCTTGTTTTTGTCAAGGGTTGAAGGGGTTGAAATTGGATACTTTCTTTGCTCAAGTAGTCGACTCTTAAAAAGATGTAAACACAATAACCCAAAAATCAAATATGTGAACTTTGCGAAATTATTTTTCACTGTTTACTCCAATCCATACTGGCATACTCATCTGCTCTTTTGTCGATATATTCCAACAAAACATCTTCTGTGATTACCCATTTATTAGATGTTTCCCTACAAACATATTCATAATAGAATTTATTTAAAACATATGCGGCCTCCAAACTATATCTAAAATCATTTACATCCACAATGTCCAAGCAATCTGCAAGTATTGATACGGCTAAGTTTTTTGGAAGAAAGCCGGGATACCCCCATGCAAACGCCCTAAACTTAGTGCGGCTTCTTGGTGTAACAATTTTTGAATCTAGTGGAACACCATCAACATATGCTAAAAACAAGGGCGTTCTTGTATCAATGATATGCCTATCTTCGGTTATTGTTTTAATTGTTTTTTCACCGCTATATACTTTCATTTGTTTGATCCTTCTTGGATACCATATTTCCTTTTTCGAACTTTCCGGCTTCACCATTTTTGATACTATCTAGTTTGGCTTTCCTTGTTTTTTCTGAGCGTTCTTTAATTTTTTCTATTAGTTTAAAATTTATTGTGGGTTCAAGATTTAAGATATAAACATTCGATTCCTGCTTCCGATAAAGTATATCTTTAATCCAGCCTTTCTCTGCCAAGCCCCTAATCGCATTCGTTATTGTAGAGAGACTCTTTATACCTGTCCAATATGCGATTGTATCAAGTGGCATGTCTATTTCAAGAGTTTTTCTGTAATATACCTGCACAATTAGGGTCAGATACACATCCTTTTCAGACTGTGAAAGAGAGTTCATATGCGCTTGAAATGCAAGTGGAACTTTGAAAAAGGTCACGTTTTTTGTGTAGAAAGGGTCTTTTGCTTTTATTTTCCTATGCTTAATTTTCACTCCTATTTCTCCACAATTCTTAGTTAATTATTTTTGACTAGCCCACAAAAAGAGCAACAATATGGGCCAAGCAATTGAGACAAAAATTCCAATAAGTTCAATTATTGCCACAATAATGTTTAGACAACCGTTTTGATTATTGTTTTTCAACATAATTTATCTCCTAAAAAAGAAGTATATCACAAACATCAAAATCTGTCAAGGGCTACGATTCATTTACATCACTTTTTGGTGATTTTTGCGAATCAAGGGCTACGATTGATTGATACCACCATTTACTCTACAAGGGCTACGATTCAATCGTAGACATTAGAGAGAATTAATTGTATAGAGAATTAATTAAAGAAACTACATCGGTCAAAAAAATGTAGATTCCTATAGAATTCTGTAGATTTTTCAAAATCAAAAAATACCATTTCCCAGAGTCTATCATCAGAACCAGACCCGCATACCCGATTGCACCATAAAAAACAAGGTCAAATTTCGATTTAACCATGAAAGTTGAGTATTTTACCGTTTTAAAAATTAAGCCACCTTGTAGGGCTTCTGGTGGGCATATAGAGCCATATCCAAAATACCACGTTTTTATGATGGTTTTACCTGATCCACTGTTTTGATTGCAAATCCTTTTAGATGACTGTTCTGTGGCATTTTCTTTGAACTGCTTTTTTGACAAACTATCTATCTTACACATAGGTTTTCTTTAATTCTCTTAGATTTATTGTTTATTTGTATGATGCAAAACCTCATCTAAGATTGTTGTTTATTTAGGGTGTGTGTATTAATGTGCTGTATAGCATTATTGCGGGTTTGCTCTCCCTGACTTGTAAAATGCCCCCATACTAACGATAATATCATATTATCACAAGTATAAATAATTACTTATAAGAGAGTTTGAGCGTGTCAAGATATGATTTGATTCTTTTTGCCCCATCAAATAATTTAATTTTTATTATTTTTTTTAGCACATGTAAAGTATACTTTACATAATGTATGCTATACCTTACATACAATATATATTACATAGTGTATAGTATATATTACATAGTGAATAGAATATAGTTTATAATCGTTTACTTAGTGTATATGTTGCACTAAGTAAGTAACAAAAAATAGTACCGTCTTATATGACAGTACTATTGTATAAGTGGTCAAGCGTTTAAGCGTTATTGCTTTTCGATAAGCAGACCATAACATAAATATAAATCATTCCCTAAGTGATCTGAATTCGTTCCTCCATATCGAATCAAGTTGTACAGTTCCTGCAATGTTCTTTTATTCATTCGATTGATTTTGTTGTACTGTTTGCCATTTGCAAGAGTATAACCATATGATTCAATCATGTTAACGATTGCTTCTTTGTGTGCCTTTTTTGTTTGATGTGAAAAGATATGATTATTCATTTTAGATTACCTACTTCATCAGATGAATTGTGCCATAAAAAAGCGCCATTGAATCACGACTAAAAAGAACATCTTTCACAAAAATCGAATCAACATGCGAACCGTTGTACTCATCGCAAATGACCTTGCAAAAGTCAATGTATTCGTCGTAATTATTGTTTACAAATGCTCTTAATTGTACTTTGCTCATCTGATTACCTCTTGTTTGTTTGATATAGTCATTATATATGATATTATGATTTTAAACATTGCAGAATCATTACAATTTTAAAAATAGAACCTCCCTCAGATAGTGGATAATCTGAGGGAGGGTATTAATTTTCAGGAAAGCGGATAATTATTATCCGATATACTCTGCCGCGCCTGCTGGGGTATACTTCCCAAAATAAAGTTTTTCAGCCGTTTTGATTTCGCTGGGTTGGAGTGCCCGCTGAAGGATCGTTTCAACTTTCGATAACCAAATTTTGAACATGTTTTATAATCTCCT
This sequence comes from bacterium, assembly GCA_021813235.1. Next base: position 4,491 of record JAKALG010000005.1, on the reverse strand, counting down.
TGTTTGTTTGATAATTAGATTATATATGAAACCAGTGTTTTAAACATTGCAGAATCATTGCAGAAATAAAAATACCCATCAAATATGATGGGTATTTTAGGAAAAGACTCCCTGTGCTGGGGAGTCTAATATTTTCAATTTTGCGGGCTGATCTCACTGTATTTTCAAAAGTATTAATACCATTTTCAAAAAATAATACATTGAATGAATAAATGAATCAATCTTTGAAAAGTGCTTTTCAAAAATTTTTCAATTTGAATTCTGTTTTGAAAATAAGTATAAAAAAAAGACTCTCCGCGCTGGGGAGTCTTTTTATTCGATTGTCAATTATTATTTTGAGAATATTCTCCTGACCTCCTTATAATTTTCTTTTGCCCTTTGGAGTCTTTCGAATGACTCTTTTACTTGCTGGGCGTTTTCAGGGTTGGCATTTTTCCATGCCGTTAATGCCTGTTTTAATTCACGCAATGCCGCTGTATAAGGTGTATATAACATTTTACGACTCCTTTTATGCCTGCCCGCGTGAAATGTTGGTTAAAAAACATAACGCGCAAGGGCAATCTTTCCCATGCCCCAAACTGGCTTTTAATCCGATTGTCTCAATACGAGTCAATTGATAATTTAATTCCATGACGGCCTGAGCGAGAGACAAAGACTCTTCAATTGTTAATTTTTGCCCTTTTTTGGTCTTTTCGATAATCGCTTTATTATTTGCCACAATATTTAACATGGTTGACTCCTTTTTTATATCTGATTTTTATCACATGACTCAAATTGTGTCAAGTGTTTATGACCTGTTATACCATTTTAAAGCCTTTGGATTAAAGAAAACATCCAATAAAATTAAATTGCCCTCATCGTTTACCTTTAAATTGCGCTTTGGGAATTCCATCATATAAAAATCTCCATAATTTGACATTGCATCATTTAAAATATGTAATGCGTTAAAAATTTCGTCTGAAATAACATCTTTAAGAGAGTCTATGAACTCCCTATTTATAAATAGATTGTATCCTTTTTTATTGTATCTTAGATTCTTATTTGCTAAACTGGCAATAAGTTTATATTGACTCCATGCCTGTTTATTTTTCTTTGTCAGTTCATTATATAATGGAGAGGTATAAACTTCTCCATTTTTAAAATCACCAACATTTTTAAATTCTGGTATATGGGGATTCTCTTCCGCCCATTGTGAAATCGCTTCCTTAGAATAATCTACATGATCTTTATCAGTTCTCACAAAAGAATAAACAAGAGAGTCAACCTTAAAACATGTTGAAAAAGAACCTTTCCCAAGATACTCACCAGTTAAGGTTAATTCGCCTTTTTCATAATCATTATATTTAAACTGTACAAAATCGCCTTTTTTCATGTTGACTCCTGTTTTATATGTCGGATTATACATATATCATACAACTAGTCAAGAGTACAAACCTTAAAATATTAGAGCTGAATCGTTGAAATTTGAACCTAAAAAATGGCAGGATACTAGAATCGCGATTCTGTCAAGGTTTAAAATATTGCAATATCATATTAATTCCATATCAGTTACCTTAAAAAATCCCAAAACGCTTGAATTCTGAATCGTTTTGTGATATATTATAGACAATAAACGGAGTCAAAATGAAAAGATACTACAGCCCGCCAGTACAATCACAAAAACAAATATATACCCAATTTTCTTTAATCAAAATGGGAAAGAATACAAAGGCAATTGAATCAGCCATTTGTCCATTTTGTGGAGAAAACAACATTGGAATCCATGAGGACTCCATAAAAATGGGTTATATTACCCCAGATATAACATGCAAGCATTTTAATTCATTTGTTGCGGGCGATAAGATGCAAATCACGATCCTGTTTTATGGCTCTTCGGCTGATTTGAAAGAATAGGGTTAAAATGTCATATAATGAAGCGATGAACATAAAACGAGTTAACGACCTGTGTAAACTGGTCGAGTCTTTTGGCTGGAGATTCTCGCGTCAAAACGGGAGTCATATGATATACAAGGCCGATAACAGGCCAAGTTTATCCATCCCAGCGGGCAAGGACATTGCGCGAGGAACGTTAAGACAAGTTTTAAAACTGGTATATGGTTAACTCTTGACAAATAACCTACAATCGACTATAAACAATTCAAAGGATAAAAATACAATGGCAAAAAACAATAATATTCCAAAGTGTAACCAGTGCGATTCCTTTTCTGTCAATGGCATTTATTGCCACGAATCAGGATGCCCAAACGAAGACAAAAAATATAATCACGATACTGAGTCATGGGAATCGGTTTATACCTGTTTTGAATGCGGATGCGAATATGATAATCCTGAATCCGCTGGGGAATGTTGTGGTTTTATACAAGAGGAAGAGGAAGAGGAAGAGGAAGAGGAAGAGACTCAATTATATGATGTTTTTGTCCGCTCGTGGTGGATTTGGGAAGACACAAAATTTAACGGGCGGGTTAAGGTAGCTGGCCCCGGAGAAAAAACATATACCCATTATGGAGTCTCTCTTGCTGAAGCTAAAGCAATTTGCAAAGAATATAATGAGTCTCATAATCCGGGTGAGTTATCCATCAAATCTGAATTCGAAGCGCAATAAGACAAGGAGTCTAAAATGGAAATTTCGAATAAAGCCATGTTAAAATTTATCAGCCATGCCGCAAAGCGGGCAAATTATCCGGGCAAGGTCACGCGATTCAATGCCTTTGAGATTCTCGAATCAATGGCGGATAATTATCCTGATTCTTTGGCTGATAGCGTTGAACGCGGGTATATTTTGGCCGTTCGCACATATACCGAGCGTGGTGACGATAATTACAACGCATTGACTGATAACCTTGACTCCATTATGCAATTGCTTGACATCGGAGTCGATTATCCGGGTTTGTATCCTTCATTCCAATTGACTCGCAATGGTAAAAAATTCACAGAATATTCGGCGCTTGGGGCACTGCGCCAACGGTTAAACTTTTGGAATCACTGGTAAAGGAGTCTATAATGAATTACTCAGATTTAAATAAATTAGCGCCAATTGCCTTTTTACATCCACATTTATTTAAAACCGAATTGGATAATGACGAAAGAGGCAAGACTCAATATGAAAAAGGTAAAAACATTGAGTATGATTATATATTAATTACCTATGGCGGGACATGGTCGGCAGGCGATTTTGACTCACATCGTTATTGTACCAGTTATGAGGGAATCGGTTATCATTCCAATACTGCTGATTTATTGCGGGGATTTTTGGCAAGTGGCAAGCCTGTTTATGTTATGCGCTGGGTGGAGGATAAAGACTCTCCGAATCTCAAAGTTTTAATTAATGGTGATAGTTTGCCATTTGAGCTATATTTAAAGGCTTATAATTATCTATCTGAATTATAGGGCAAAAATTGCAATGATTCATTCTGCAATGTTGTTGTTAAAAATTGGTGATATACTTGATTATAGGCGCAAATTTAAGGAGTCAAAATAAAATGAAAAAAGGCGATTTATTCCCCCTTGCTGATAATCCATCATATGACATGAGATTTAATTCAATGTCTAATAAGTTTTTAGGTTGGGGAACGGCTAAGAATTTGCGGGCAAGATATACGGGCGAAAAAAGATCACCCCAAAAAGGCGAATGGTATATCTCAGGTGCTATTCCAGAAGCATATGAGGCAAAAAACGATTTGACAAACGTTTATCATATTGCTGAAATTGTATTGTGCAATGTAAAAACCGTAACATATGAAGAAGTCGAAGTTATGGAAGTCATCCCAAATAGAAAAGATTTGCAATGAATCTGCAATGTTTACAGGGTGAAAATAGGTTATAATTATTATATAGAAAAAAAGGAGTCAACCATGACAAACAAAAAAGTTGCGCCTGAATTAATGCCAGTTCTGAATCAGCTTCAAAACGATTAAGGAGTCTGTTATGAATAAGTCAAAGATTATTGAACTTCAGAAAAAATCTATCAGTCAGGCAAAAAAGAATGCTAAGAAGTGGTTTAACAATGGCTGGGGAAATCAGATTATTGTCTGTTATGATGTAACCTTCCCCGATGGTAGCAGGTCAATTGACTTTAAAGATGTGGATCAATTCAATGAATTTGATTTTATTTATAATGGTAATATTTTTTGCTTTGTTCGGTATGATGGCAAAATGAAGGCGACAAATGGGGAAAATATGACCCTTAAAACCCTAAATGATAATCTGGATAAATAACTGGAAAAATTATGGACACAATTGGAAAAGTTTTATATCAAGAGTCTTATCTGAAAAGCCAAATTTTGAAGTGGTGATTAAAGCAAACTTGAATTTGATTAATCTCGAAAACGAATTGAGAGACTGCTTGACTGAATTTATCCGCAAAGAGTCAAAGAAAATTTACCGAGAACTTGAGTCAGCATACGAATCAAATACGAGTCGAGAGTCGGCAATTGAACTTATACATGCAAATGAGTATACATTCCTAGAAAATGGCAAACGAATCAATAAAAT
>JAKALG010000004.1 GCA_021813235.1 bacterium | reverse complement strand
CTTTTCTTTTTTCTAAATTACTCATGACATCGTATTCTGTATAAGCTACATTATTAGCTTTAAAAAAATCTTTTGCCATGTGACAAAAGTGACAAGTGGGGGTCGAATAAATTGTTACGTTTTTCATCCCGAACGAAGTAAAAGCTTATTTGTTCACTCTTACTTTAAAATTAAATTATAATAAATCACCTCCCTATACAAACCTAATAAATAAACTTCGTACGGGATTAATTACTTTTATTATAGCATACGCGTCAAGCTTAAATCCTTGACATTTATTATAAAAATGCTATTGTATGCGAATATTTCGTACATTGACAGTAATTGGGTATATTCTCACTAATTTGTGGACAAATCCCCTTTTCGCCCTTAAATTAGTGGGAAAATCCCCTAAATAACAAAAACAAAATCATTTAAAATCAAGAGGAGATTCAAAATGAAAAAGCTGTTTGTACTTTTATTCGCTGTTGTATTTCTCTCATCACTGAGTATTAATGCTCAAGTAACTGTACACAACATATTCTTACCTGGTAGAACGGTCGGCGCGGGAACAAATATTACAACTCCGGTACAAGTACTTGGTAATACTGCTTATCTAAAAGGATTTGAGTTGTACATAAATTACAGCTCAGAATTTTATCCTAATTATTTCAATTTAGGGTCATTGCTTTATAACTACAGTTGGGACTATCTATCCGGTTTCAATAATGGACAATTAAAAATCGCAGCGGTCGGGAATCCATTATTTGTTACTAACGGCGAAGAGCTTGGCACAATAAGTTTTCATGTTGGAAATAATTTAAGCGGAGTTTTTTGGTACCCTTATGTAAATTTATTTGATGGAGAAGAACATTGGGGAGCAACAACCGGAGCATTAAAAATTATTAATATACCCATGAGTAGTTATGGCGATATTAATAATGACGAAAGATTAAACATAGCTGATGCCATTGAAATGTGGGCAATGATTGGCACAATACCACAAAATGACACAACAAAAGTAAAACTAGACCTAAGTGGCGACGGTTATATTGATACTTGGGATGAAACTTTATTGTTAAGTGCTATCGTAGATCTTCGAAACACCAATTACTGGCCCATACTCTACAATAACAGTAGTGGCGGATCTGGAGCAGTTGCACCAACAACTCCAGTAACTGTAAATTGGCGAAAAATGATGGATGGGAAATGGGGACTTTTTTCAAAAGAACCAATTACAAACGGAAATTTAGTAGCAAAAGAAAATGTTTCTCTGCCTTCTGGAAGTAATTTTATGTCTAAAAGGATAAACGACAAATTTTACTTCGCTGGACAAAAGGCTGTTGTTGAAAACCCAATTATTATAACTGATAATCCAATAGAAATATCAGGAACACTTAATAATAACCGCCCAATAATTATTTCTCCTATGGTTACAGGAGTTGAAGAAAATAGCGAAATTCCGACACAATTTAAGTTGAACCAGAATTATCCGAATCCGTTCAATCCTTCAACAACTATTAGCTATCAACTTCCAACAGCTGGAAATGTTACATTAAAAATTTATGACATTGCTGGAAGAGAAGTTAAAACTCTTGTGAATGAACAGAAAGCCGCCGGCAATTACAGCGTTGAATTTGACGCTAGCAAATTGGCGAGTGGAACGTATATGTACAAAATTACCTGTGGCAATCTCGCGCAGGTCAAGAAAATGATTTTGATGAAGTAAATAATTCACTGCCGAAGAAACTGCTGTTTCTCCGGCAGTTTCTTTTTCTACTTGATTTCTTACTTGCTCAAAAGAGGAAACAACGATATATTTTATATACATGCGGGATTAGTTTAGTGGCAGAATGAGTCCTTCCCAAGGATTAGACGGGGTTTCGATTACCCCATCCCGCACCCTTGTTTTTTTTCTATTTTGTTGTTAATGTATAAAAAAAATTAATTGCACATTAATATACAATAAGGAATGAAAAATGAGTAGAGAAGAAATTAAATTGACCGTTCCGTTTTTGACTTTTTTGTATGGGTCAAGAATGGAAGTACATTTATTAGACAAGATAAGATATACTCTTGTTTTATCTAATGAAATTGGAGCTTTAGTAATTAGAAAAGCTTCAACAGTTGATCCCAATAAACCTGATTGGTATATCGACTGGAAAGCAAAAAAAATTGCCTTCGGTAAAGGAGAAATGGAGGGGAAAAAAATAAAATTTACAAAAGAAAAAATTGAGACGATATTCGGCCTGAGAAATGGCAATATCGTAATAAACGAAAAAGTTAAAAAGGCAGTTCATGAATTTTTAGAATTGCCTGAATAATCAAAAAAAACGATCCTGTCTAACGACTGGGTCGCCTTTTTTTATGTACAGTTTCTAAAGATTCTTTTTCAAGTGTTTCCAGGAAGCATGGGCTTGTTTGGCTAGATGTTTCAAATCTTCTGCATCAAATTTCCCGTCTTTTTTGTAATCAGCTAAAGCCTTTTCCATGAAAGCTTTATATTCCTTCTCTCCTACTACCTTTGCTTTTTTTATCTTTGGAGCAACGGTTTTATAGAAATCTGCCATTTTATCTTTCGCTTCTTTTTTTAATTGCTGACCTTTTTCTGAATTAGAAAAAATCTCTGCTGCGACAGCGAGAGTTGCTCCTACCAATGCACCACTTAAAAATTTTGAACTTTTTTTCTTTGCCATATTACTTTTTTTTAGTTAATGAATTAATAATCTTTTTTATATTTTTCTTTATCTTATTATAAGTCTCACTTACATCATCAGTTATATTACGAGTATCTCTTAAGATACAAATCAAGTAATACATAACTATCACCAACAACACTCCGACAGCTATTATTGCTACTGATGAAACTAGATAAAATATTGTTTGTGAGATTACAAGCATATATCTATTATAACATTAAATCCTGTCCCGACCTTGTGTCGGGACCCCGACTACGGTCGGGGCAAGTGCCATAATAATTTTTATAACCGTATCTGGATTGAGCGACATACTTTCTATCCCCTCATTCAAGAGAAATTGAGCAAACTCTGGATAGTCCGATGGTGCTTGCCCGCAAATACCTATATATTTCCCTTTTTCTTTACATTTATGGATAATTTCAGCTACAAGCTTTTTGACAGCTTCATTATTTTCATTAGCAATGTGCGTGACAATTCCAGAGTCTCGGTCTAGCCCTAAGGTAAGCTGAGTAAGATCGTTGGAACCTATAGACATGCCGTCGAAAATTTCAAGAAATTCATCTGCCAGGAGGATATTTGAAGGTATCTCACACATGACATAAACTTTGAGCTCTTTATCTATTTCACGGTTAAGACCATATTCTTTCATTACATTTATAACTTGTCTTCCCTCTTCTGGTGTTCTACAAAATGGAACCATTGGGACAACATTTGAAAGACCCATATCTTCTCGAACAATCTTCATCGCTTTACATTCAAGACCAAAAGCTTCTTTAAACTTTGGATCATAATATCTCGATGCTCCACGCCAGCCTATCATCGGATTTTCTTCATGCGGTTCATACATATCACCACCGAGTAAGGTGCGATATTCGTTCGTTTTAAAATCAGAAAGACGAATAATGACTTTATTTGGATAAAAGGTAGCACCGATTTTTGCAATACCTCTTGCTAAATTGTCTATATAATATTGTGCCTTGTTTTCATATAAAGGAGTTAGCTCATCTATTTTTTCAAGAACTTTTTTTAGTTCGGGATTTTTCTTATTTTTATTTTCTTCTTTTAATTTTTGGTAATCAAGTAAAACATTTGGATGCACGCCGATATGTGAAGCAATAATAAATTCCAACCTGCCCAAGCCCACTCCATCTACCGGAAGATTAAAATTCTTAAATGCTTCATCTGGTGAACCGATATTTACCATTATTTTTGTATCTACCTTCGGTATTTTATCCAAATGATGTTCTACTATTTTAAATGGAATTATTCCTTCAAAAACATTTCCCACTTGACCTAGAGAAGAATCTACCGTCACCTCTTGTCCATTTTTAAGTACTTTGGTCGCATCATTAGAACCGACAATACAAGGGATGCCAAGCTCACGCGAAACTATGGCTGCATGAGAAGTACGTCCTCCTTTGTCCGTGACGATAGCACTAGCTATCTTCATGATTGGCTCCCAATCTGGATCAGTAATTTCTGTCACTAATACTTCTCCTTTCTGAAAAGAATTTATATTTTTTGCACTAGATAAGACGCGAACTTTTCCACTACCGATTTTAGAGCCAACAGCAATACCAGAAACTAATATGTTGCCTTTTTTTTCTAATTGATATTCTTTTAAGATATTTTTATCTTGACCGGAAACAACTGTCTCTGGGCGTGCTTGCACGATGAAAAGTTCCCCCGTCTTGCCATCTTTGGCCCATTCAATATCCATCGGCTGATAATGGTTGTGTTTTTTTGAAAAATATTTTTCTATCTCATAACACCATTTTCCGAGTTTTATCACTTCTTCGTCTGTCAAAGAAAACTTCTTCTGCTCTTCTATAGAAACTTTTTCTTCTCTTGTGCCATCTTTGGCATAAATAAGTTTTATATTTTTCTTTCCAATATTTTTCGCAATCATTGGATTTTTATTACCCTTATCTAAAGCTGGCTTAAAGATTATAAACTCATCGGGAATAACTTTACCTTGCACGATAAATTCACCAAGACCGTATATGCCAGTGATAACAATTACCTTATCAAAACCTGTTTCTGTGTCTATGGTAAATGCAACACCTGAAGAAGACAGATCGGAATGCACCATACATTGAATACCGACAGACAAAGCAGCGTCAAAATGAGAAAATCCTTTATCTGCTCTATATGAAATAGCTCGGTCGGTGAAAAGCGAAGCGATGCATTTTTTGGTTGCGACAAGAATATTTTCAATACCATGAACATTCAAATATGTTTCTTGTTGCCCTGCAAAAGAAGCTCCTGGAAGGTCTTCCGCCGTGGCAGAAGAACGGACGGCTACAGCTCTATCCTTTCCATATTTTTCTTCTAACTTCGCATAAGATTTCGTGATTATTTCTTTAAGGTCTTCTGGCAATTTTGCTTTTAAAATAGCTTCACGAACTTTTTTTCCACGAATTTGTAAATTGCGTATATCTTTTGTATTTAAATCGGCAAGAATTTTCTTTATCTGCTCATCTAAACCTGTATTCTTAAAAAAATGTCTATATGCATCGGCCGTCAAAGCAAAGCCGTCTGGGATATTTACACCGAGAGGCACAAGGTTAGAAAACATCTCTCCTAAGGCTGCATTTTTACCTCCGACGACAGGGACATCAATAATACCAACTTCACTAAACCATTTTACAAAATTTTTATTTTCTTCCATATACAATTATTATAACATAATTAAATTAAAATTATTCTTCTGAAATCTTAATTAATCTATCGTATTTCACTTTTCTTTCTGGCTTGAGAGGGGCACCAGACTTCAAGCCAAAACAACCGAATGCATAGGCAAGATCAGCAATAAAATCATCATCTGTCTCCCCGCTTCTATGGCTCACGATGAGCTCTATATCATTTTCTCTGGCTAATTTCATAGTATCAAGCGTCTCGGAAAGAGTGCCTATTTGATTTGGTTTTATAATCATCGCATTAATACTTTCTGCCCCTATAGCCTTTTCTAGGAGCATAGTATTAGTGACAGTTAAATCATCTCCAACGACAAAAAGACTAGCGCGAGGTCTAAATAATTTCTTATGATTCTCTCTTAATTTTCTAAAGCTCCCAAAATCTTCTTCATTAAATGGGTCTTCAATAGAAATTAAATTAAATTCGTTGACTAAAGAATCATAAATATTCATCAATTCCTCTTTAGAAATTTCTTTTTCACCAATTTTATATTTTCCATTATTATAAAAAGAAGAGCTCGCAACATCTAGAGCCAACCTAACCTTTCCGATAAGACTATTTTGTTCTATGGCTTTTCTTAAATATTGGAGCGGTTTTTTTATATCACTTATCTTTGGAGCAAAACCACCTTCGTCTCCCAAAACTAGAGATTCTTTACCTAAATCTTTTTCAATAATTTCCCCCAGTGATTTTTGTATAGCAACTCCCATTTTGACTGCTTCCTCCACATCTTCTGTCTCTGGTACAATGTGATATTCTTGGAAAGCTAAATTATTCTTCGCATGTTTTCCTCCATTTATTAGATTCATATATAAATATGGAACTTTTTGGGAAGGTTTTATGTGAGCTAAAGTTTTTAAATATTCAAAAGTTTCTAAATGAGAAACTTTAGCGGCAACTTTAGCACAAGCGATAGAAACCCCGATCATTGCATTTCCACCCAAGCTATCTTTATTGGGGGTGCCATCTAGTTTAATCATGATATTATCAATCACTTCTTGGTTCAAAACATTCTGGCCAATCAGCATCGGTGCAATTATATTGTTTACTCTCTCTATTGCTTTCCCTACGCCTTTGTCATCGTCATCTCTTAATTCATGCGCCTCATGTGCCCCAGTGGAAGCTCCAGAAGGCACAGCAAAACTACCAAACTCATCACCACAAAAAACCGTCACTTTAATAGTAGGATTTCCGCGTGAATCTTTTACCTCTTCCGCTATAATTTTTGTAATTTTATTATCCATAATATCTTTATATTTTAACATATTTTCTGCCTGTGAATAACTATTGACTTTTTGTCCGACATTCTGGTACACTTAATGCATTAGTGGCTTAGGCCTCCGAGGACCTCGCAGAAATGCGAGGTCCGATTGTTATATATGAGGTAATTTTTTCTAATTTGATTTCTTTTATATCAACTTGTTTTTTTATTTCATTCCATTTGTCAAAACTTTTCTCCATACACTATAAATTATACCCTGTAGTGAAACTTTTTGAAAGTTCTACTACGGGGTTATACTATATTCTAATAACTATTCAGCTCTTGACTTTTTACTTAAAAAGTGTATTATATATGTAGCTTTTTGATCTTTGAAAACTTATCCTTTTCATGATTTGTTGGGTTATTTTTGTTTCTAAAAATTTTGGGGATAGAAATAACTCAACAAACAAAATCTTTCACAAAAAAAGGAATATTAGAAATGAGAATTACAAAAAACCTTCTCAGAAAATATCCTGCTGATTCCGCAGAATATGTTGTTTTACACGCTCTGTGGCAAAAAAGTCGCGGAAGAAATCCATCTTTATCATTCCTCAACTTTACAAATCCACTATTGGCTTTACGGTTTGCTCAAAGATACGCTTATTTCCCAGTTAGTGGTGGCTCTTATCTTGAAGAAGCAGATTTGAGCACTTACGTATGCGATAATTGTGGAATCTCTGGTGTTAAATTGTGGCGTGAATACAATACTTTTCTTGATTATCAATCTTTCTTGTGCGCTAAATGTGCAGGAGAAGAACAAAAAAAAGATACTAGTAATATTGATGAGACAGGGTTGGTAGAAAGTAGTATTTGCGGTAAAACCGATCAAATTGGATGGCGCATCCCAGCAATTCCAACAGAAGATATGGAAACTTATTGGGGATACACTTCTGTTCCCGGACCTGGCGTTGATTGGTGGAAAAAATTACCAAATACACATACACTACTTGGTAAACCATTTCTTAGAGCAAAAATTGATTACGCAAAGGAATATGAAAAACATCTTGCAGGCCCAAATGCAGATATTCCTTTCAGCCCTCAGAAAGGAATAGATCAATGCACGTGTTCATTTTGTTTTTACCGTGATGGCCAAAACAATCCTAAAAAAGACTGCCAGATGGCTTCAGGTAAAGCAAAAGAATACTTTGGATTTTCAAAAGAAACATTTTTGCCTTCAATTATTGATGACAAAGATGTAGGACATTATTGCCCTTATTGGCTTGATCCTTGTGCAGAATAGTAATAGTAAAAATTAAATCTTACCCCTTACAGACGGAAAACCCGCTCGTGTAAGGGGTTTTTCGTTTATATAACTTTTTTTATTTTTTGGTTAAAAGCAACATGAGGTCAGAAACGTTCGCGTTGGTCGGGCCGGTTATAATCATATCCCCTGATTTTTCAAAAACTGGATAAGAATCAAAACGCTCTAATGCATCATTCACATCTATTCCTAATTTTTCTATTTTTTCTATCGTATTTTTATCTACAATTGCTCCAGCCACATCACTATTATCCATACCATCAGAAGCAAAAGATATAAAAACAGAATCTTTGTCTACCATTTTGTCTTTTATCGCTTCTAATCCCATATGTAAATTCCTCCCCCCTTTACCATTTCTATCTTTGACTTCTATGCGTGGCTCTCCGGCAGCCAAAACAAGCGAGCTATTTTTTTCAACTGAGAATATTTTTTCTAGCGCCTTATCTACTTCATCATATAAATCTGTAGAGACGATTGTAGCTTTTAAACTAAATTCTTCTGCTTTTTTCGCCATAGCTCTGACTGCCGTCTTATTGGAGACAAGAACAAAGTTGAAAACTTTACTAAAATATTTATCTTCTTTGGGCGTTTCAATCAAATCAAATTCTCCTAAATTATTATTTTTAATAATCTGTCTAGCATCACCTACAGTAGTCTTGTCTTTATAAGTCGGACCTGAAGCAACATCTTCAAAAATGTCTCCTGGAACATCTGAAAAAATAAGCCCAATGATCGTGGCTGGATACGCTATTTTCGCTAGTCCTCCCCCTTTTAAAAGAGACAAGTGTTTCCTGACTGTATTCATTTCTGAAATAGTTTTTCCTGTTTTCAAAAAAGAATCATAAAGTAATTCTCCTTGATTGCATTCGCTTTCCGGATAACAAAGTAAAGCAGAACCTCCTCCTGAAACAATAGCAATGATAAGATCATCTTCGTTTGATTTATCTACTAAATCATATATTTTTGCCCCTGCTTCTTTATTTGCTTCTGAAGGCTTTGGGTGAGTACCTGCAAAAGTTTCTATGCGTTCGCTTGGAGCTTTGTGGGTGTCAATAACAACTCCTCTTTCTAGTTTTGAACCTAGTATTTTCTCTAGAGCCAAAGCACCTTCACAAGAAGATTTACCAAAACCAACAATTTTTATTCTTTTATATTTAGCGAGGTTAAACCCTTTCCCTTTTATAAATAAATTATTGCCTATAAGAGAAACTGACGATTCTATCACTTTATCTGTATTGATAGCTAGAAGTCCTGATTCCACTATTTCTAAAGCCATTTTGCGATTTGGAGTAGTTGCAATCTGGTCAAAATTTTTAATTAATTCTTGATCCATTTTCTTTTTATCTTACTAAATTTATTGGCTTATTATCAATAAAACTCTTGATGTTTTCTATCGTTGTTTTTATGATTTGATCTTCAGCTTCTTTTGTATAAAAACCAATATGGGGCGTAATAATAACATTTGGCATGCTCATCAACATATGATCCTCTTCTAGTATTTTGTAATTGATATCTTTTAAACCGTTGGAATTAAAAAGTTCATTTTCAATCTTCAATTCTCTCTCCTCTTCTAAAACATCCAATCCAACACCACTAATTATCTCTTCCTTAATCCCCCAAATCAATGCTTCTGTATCAATTAAAGAACCCCTGGCAGTATTTACAAGCAAAACACCTTTTTTCATTTTTGAAATAACATTTCTGTTTATCAGATGATTATTTTCCTTTGTAAATGGAACGTGTAAGGATATAATATCTGCTTCTTTAATAACTTCTTCAAAATCTTTATATTTAAAATTATTTATTTTGGCAAATTCTAAATCTGGATAAAGATCACAGGCAATAATATTCATATTAAAACCTTTAGCAATTTTTATGACATTCTTACCGATTCGCCCAGTGCCCACGACACCAATTGTTTTATTATTTAAATCAAAACCACGTAATGAAGAAAAAAAATTAAAATCCAATGTTTCTCTTATATGATTATTTGCTTTCAAAATATTTCTGGAAAGATTCAATATGAAACCAAAAGCAAGTTCAGCAACTGTATGATCTCCATAAGATGGAACAGAGGAAACTAAAATTCCTTTCTGTGCACAGTATGAAATATCAATATGTTCAAAACCAGTCGAACGAGTAACAATAAATTTTAGATTAGGCAATAAATCAATAATATCTTTACTAATTACTGAATCAATAAAAATAGAGATAATACTAGAGTCTTTTGCTTTGTCTACACTATTCTTATCTAATTTCTTATCACAAAACAATATTTCAATATCATTAAGTGATTGTTTTATAATACTTTTATCAATTGCGGGTAATTCAAAAAAAGCTATTTTCATATATTTATTATATCATATAATTTAATTAAATCCCGACTTTATGTCGGGATTTCGACTATGGTCGGAACCAACTTTCTATGGTAGTAAAAAGATTGAAAGAAGTATCTTTTTTCGGCGTTTCTGCTTGGTTTTTATCATCTATAATCATAATCATATTTTCCCCTTCTTTTGCCAAGCCAAATTTCTCTCTGATATTTTCTTCTACACCTTCGTCTGTTTTTAACTTATTTATATCTTCATTTAGTTTTTCTTTCGATTTCTCTAATTCTGCTATTTTATCTTCTACTATTTTCTTATTTTTACTAGTCTCTTCCATTTTCCCCATAAAACTGAAAACGCTAAAAACAAAAATCAGTATAAGAATACCTAAAAACATCAAAAACATCTTTGATTGCGTTATCTTTTTCCATCTCCCCTTTTTTTGAAAACTCCTCATAATGTGATATTATATATTATATGTTTTTTAATAAAAAACACCAAAAGAAAATACAAGTAATCTGGATGATAATTTCCATATTAATGGTTTTGGGCATGATTTTGCTTTATTTGCCGTCTTTTCAACCAAGGTAATTAGTCGTTTCCTCCACGCATCATTTTTAGAAAAACATCCTGAGAAATGTTTACTTTTGCAGTTGCTTTCATTCGAGCTTTCCCTTTCTTTTGTTTTTCAAGCAATTTCTTTTTTCTACTGACATCACCTCCACCTACAACTTTACTGCCATGCATCAAAACATCTTTACGAAAAGCAGAGACAGATTCTGAAGCAATTATTCTACCCAAGGCTTTTCCTTGAATTTTAAAAGCAAATTGTTGACGTGGAATTATTTTTTTCAACTTTTCAACTTGCAGATGAGCTTCTTCTTCCACTCTACGTCTAGAAACAATTCTACAAAAAGCTGGCATTAATTCATCTGCTACTAAAATGTCTAGTCTAGCTACATCCGCTTCTCTATATTCTCCAATTTCATAAGAAATAGAGCCGTATCCTGAGGTAAGACTTTTCAAGTCATCGAAGAAATTGCGCATCAACTCACGCAAAGGCATATCAAGACTTATGACCGAACGATTGTCTCCAAAACTATCTGTGGTGTGAACTTCTGCTTCATGATCAAAAAGAAATGGCATAAGCATACTAGTATAAGACAGTGGAGTAATGACTTTGACAGCAACCCATGGTTCATAAATTTTAAGAATTTGACTATCGTCTGGGAAAAAATGTGGGGAATAAATTATTTGTTCTTTATTATTTCTTAAAACCACTTTATAAGTAATAGAGGGCATCGTCACCACTAAGTGAAGATTAAATTCTCTTTTTAAGCGTTCAGTAATTATTTCCAAATGGAGCATTCCTAAAAACCCACAACGAAAACCTTTTCCTAAAATACCAGATGCTTCTTCTTCGTAAGAAAAAGCGGAATCAGAAAGTTTCAAGCGCCCTAAAGCAAGTTTTAAATTTGGAAAATCGTCAGCATCTTCTGGATAAACTGAAGCCCAAACGACAGGACGAGGATTCATATATCCTGGCAAAGCTCTCAATGGTTTTTTATAAAAAGTAATAGTGTCACCGACGGAAGCAATGCCCGGCTTTTTAATTCCTGTCACAATATAACCTATTTCTCCAACGCCGATAGAATCTTTCGGATTTTCTTCTGGGGAAAATATTCCGACTTCCAATGCAACAAATTTTTCTCCGGAAACAGAAAACAATAGACTGTCATTTTTTCTTATTGACCCACTAAAAATTCTGACATACACGATAACTCCACGATGGTTGTCATATTTGAAATCAAACACCAAAGCTTGAGTACTATCTTTAATATCTTCTTTAGAAGAGTCTGGTGGCGGAACTCTTTTTATTATTTCTGTAAGTAAATTTTCTACACCTTCTCCAGTTTTTCCAGAAACTTCTAAAATAGAATCCGGATCTACATTTAGCAAGATAGCTACTTCCATTTTTATCTCTTCAATACGAGCTAAAGGAGAATCAACTTTTGAAAGCACAGGGATGATAACAAGGCCACTTTCTCGAGCCATTTCGAGTGTAGTAAGTGTCTGAGCCTGCACCCCTTGAGTGGCATCTATAAGCAAGATAGACCCCTCTACAGCCTTTAAAGCGCGAGAAACTTCGTAAGAGAAGTCTATGTGCCCCGGAGTATCAATCAGGTTTAAAACGTAATTTTGGCCATTTAAGGCATATTCCATACGGACAGGCTGCATTTTGATAGTTATTCCCCTTTCTCGTTCAAGTTCCATAGAATCTAGAAATTGGTCACGCATTTTACGCTCTGGAATAGTATGAGTAATCTCTAACATTCGGTCTGCCAAAGTACTCTTGCCATGATCAATGTGAGCTATAATAGAAAAATTTCTGATGTGTTTTAAATTCATCCTTTAAATATAACAGAATTCTATAAAATTGCTATTATACAAAATTATCTCTTTGTGAAAGCTTCTTTAGGAGATAAACCGGAGGCTCTGTGTGCTGGCCACCAACCGGAAGCAAAACCAATTATGATAGAAAAAGCTAAAATAATAAAAACAAACCACCATGGAGTTAAGAAAAGATCTATCGGTTCACCGCCAAATTTAGTAGACAAAAGACTAACTAAAAAATTTAAAAGTTCTCCCCCTCCAATACCTATCGCAATACCTCCAACGCCACCTAAAAGACCCATGATAGAAGCCTCAACTAGAAACAAATTACGAACATCATAATCAGTTGCTCCTAAAGATTTCAAAATTCCAACTTCATAAATACGCTCCAAAAATCCGACAAGCATGGTATTGAACATACCAATAGCAGAAACAACTAATGCTGTTATACCGAAGATACCTAAAATAATCGTAATTATATTTGTGATTTTTCGAGCTTGTGTCACAAGGTCAATACGAGCAGAGACTAAAAATCCTTCTCCTAACAACCTATCACGAAGCCTTTCCAACACATCTACACTTTTTGCCTTCACTAAAGCTTTTCGATAGAAAGGTGGCTCTTTAGAAAGAGAACTGGCAAAAACAATAGTCGTCGGCGCCATTGATTCATCACTAATGATACCTTTTATTTTTATTGGAGTAAGAGAATCAGCTTCTTCAGATGTATTAGTTTTATCATCTTGATAAAAAACTTTAAAATTGAGAGCTCTATCTATAGAAGATTCGTCAGCTTTAAGATTAAGTGGTATCAACGTTTGACTAGAAATCACCAATCCTTGTTCTCCTTCTTTTGGCAAAGTACCTACACTAGGCAAAAGACCAGATAATCTAAAATAAGCAGGCTCAACTATATTTGTATCAACCAAAAGACTAGAGCCACCATTTTCGCTCACTTCACCTGGAAATTGGGCGACAGGACTTACTTCAGCTACATCTTCATATGTTTTTAAAGTATCAAGTAATGGTTTCTTAATTAAAATATTACTTTCTGTAGGATAAGAAATTTCCATGGTTATCAATGAATCTTCTGTAGTCATGAGTTTTCCTATTAGAATATATTGGAGACCATAACCAAGAGAAACTAAAAGCAAAACCGTTCCTATGCCGACAGACATACCGAGGACAGTCAAAAAAGCTCTTTGCGGTTTGGTACGAAAGGTTCGAAAAGAAAGAGACAATAATTCAGTTAATTTTAATTTTTTATCTGGCATTACTTTATATTACAACTTTTCTTCAAGATTTTCATCTTTTTCTTCATTTTCTGGCTTTTCATCATTTCCATTCAATATCAACTCTAACTTTTCAGATATTAACTGAGCTGCACGGAACGATAGGCCAACGCCAAATTTATTTTTTGAGAGATCTAATATTTCAACAACTTCTTCCGCTGAAATAAAATTCCTAATTCTATCAGAGATCACTTGGTCTAAGGCCATAGCTTGGACTGGAGATAATTGTCCAGTATACCCTTCTAGTACCCAATTACGAATACTATGAATTTCATCAAAGACCGACATCTCTGGATTTTTTTCTATGATTTCATAAATATGACTTACGTTTTTTCTTTCATCTAATATTTCTTCTAAGTATTTAGTAACCCTTTCTGCTTTCTTTTTCCATAGACCGACACCACCATCTTTAAACGGTTTATTGACCATTTTACGAAATTCTTTTTTATCTATTTTATTTTCAAATCTATCATTTACAAAAGATTCAAAACGCATGATTTCATCCATTGAATATCCTCGAAGTAAGAAATTGGCCAAAATACGAGCGGTAAGTCTTTCTTCGCTAACAATTTGTTTGTCTTTTGACAAAGATCCTTCAGAAGATTTTTCTTGAGAAATAGAAGAAAGTTGATCGTTAAGATGTTTCGTTATAGAATCACCGACTGTACCAACTTTGGTCTTTTCAACTTCGGTAATTGTCCCATCTTTCATATGGAAAATTGTTTTAACATCACGTAAACTCCAAGCTTCGTGAGTAACCATAATCACAGTCCTTCCGTCTTTTTCATTTAATTCTTTCAAAAAGTTAAGAACCATTTTAGCATTATTGGAGTCAAGGTTTCCTAAAGGCTCATCGGCAATAATAATCGGAGGGTCATTTGCGAGTGCACGTGCTATACCCACTCTCTGTTGTTGTCCTCCAGAAAGTTCAAATGGATAACGATCGATATATTTAGTCATATCTAATCTTTCAATAAGTTTTCGTGCTTCAATTTCTGCTTTTTCAGAAGAGATACCAACAAAAAGCATTGGCAAGGCAACATTTTTTAAAACTGTTAGAGAAGGCACCAAGTTAAATTGCTGAAAAACAATACCGATACCTGTTTGTCTAAAAATCGCCAACTCTTGATTAGTAAGCCCAGAGATATCTCGGTTATTGATGAAAACTTTTCCTTCTTGGAAACGATCAATACCAGAGATAGCATAAAGCATCGTCGTCTTACCACAACCAGATGGACCGAAGAAAGAGACATAGTCACCCTTTTCGATGCTTATATTTACATCTTTTAAAGAGTGCACTTCCGTAGGCTTGCCTTTGTCGTACCATAAATTTAAATTTTCAGTTTTTATTATTGTTTGACTCATAAATTTTATCAACGAAAGCTATTATCTCTTTAGGCATCAATTCCCCTTTTGTCAAAAAATCCTCAACTCCTAATTTACAAATTTCATCTTTTATTAGTTTCTCTTTTTGACTAGAATAAATAACAACCTTTATTTTTTCTAAATCTTTTTCTTTCTTTATTCTTTCAATAAAAGAAATAGATTTATGAACTTGATCATCAATACTATTGCTTTTTCCTTTAGCCGACATTAAAACATCCAAAAACAAAATGTCGGGTCTTGTATCTTTATCTTCCAATTTCTTTTCTGCTTCTTCTAGTGAAGATACTATATCTACTTTATAGGAATCGTCACGTCCATGCATCCAAAAAATGTCGCGAAAATAAATACGCATCATTTCATCAGAATCGATTAAAAGAATTTTTATTCTATCTTGTTTTGTATCCATACAACATTAAAATATGATATATGCAGTATACATACTAACATATATTTCATATATATTTAACACACTACTTCACATTGTTAATAAAGTTAAACGTATCGTTGAAGTTTTTGAAGATAACATCCACTATCGATTCAGTCTGTTTAGGGGTAATAATGGTGCGAATTGGTGGTCTAGCTACATTGTTGGCGTCATCTATAGACTCTACGGTAAAGCGGTAAACTGTCCCTGATTTCATAGCTGTAATAATGACAACGTGATTCTTTGTCAATTCTGTATCTTCTTGTTTGTTGGAAAGTTTAGCGTCAGCAGAACCAGAACCTTCTTCGTAGTAAACAGTTGAAGTGGAGGCTTCGTCTGTTTGCCAAGAAACAATTGTTTGAACTTTATCTGTTCTTCCTACCACAAGAGAACTATCTACTTTCAAATTAGATATGACAGGAGGAGTAATGTCGGTGAGAGTTTTGACATTAAGTGGTGCGCTACCTTCTAATTGATTTCCTTTTCCGTTAACACCAGAGATATTTACTTGATAAAGCGTTCCGGGAGCAAGATTTTCAACAAGGACTGAATGAGAAGTGTTTTTTACATCATCTGCAATACGTAACATAATTCCTGTTTTTTGGTTTTTGTATTCAATAATAGAAGAAGATGGTTCATCTGTAGTCCAGACCACATTGAAAGAATCTTTCTTCACATCAATGATTGATCCTTGGATCTTGGAAGCAGCTGTGGTGAAAGTTAAGTCATCTGATTTACCAATAACTTGAGGAAGAGAAAAAGCTTTGACCATAAAGTGATATTTTGTATTAGATTTCAATCCAACCAACGAAAGAGTGTGCAAAATATTTTTTGCTGATGTATCTGATATTTCTCCATCATACGGATTATCTTTAATAGCAACATAATTTGCATCCGTAGTGTAATCAATGACTGGATATGACTTCACATTTGTACGGAAAGTTATGGTTGCACTACTCTCTGTAATATCTGAAACCACCGGCTTATCAATGAAAGGAGGAACGAGTGAAGGAAGAATTGATTCAATGGTCGCTTCTATCTCTTTCTGATATTGTTCCACATTGTCTATCTTTGTAATATCAGTTACATTTTCAGCCAGGAATTTTGTAGTGAAGGTTTGTTCATCTGAAGTACCAATATTATTTGATCTATCCATCGCACTAATTTTAAAATAATAATCTGTACCCAAATTTAAACCAAAAAGTTTAATCGTATGATTCTTTGACCAAACATTATCTGCTGCGAGTAAGTCATAACTACCTTTACTTTTTCCATAATCAATAAAGGATAATGCATCTTCGTCTGTCTCAAAAGAAATCACCGCCCCAAAAGGAGTAATACCAGACACTTGAATATTAGAAATGACTGGTGGAGTAGTATCAAGAGCTGTAATTTTAGCCTTGTAACTTTCGTTTTGAGCAAGCAAAGCATCATAAAGAGCTTGAGCGACACCTATCACCCCACCGCCACCACCACTCACTGTAATTGTTTCCACTGCTGTAGTAGTAAATGATTGTTCACTGGAAGTGGCAATATTATTATTTGCATCTGCTGACACTACTACATAATAATATGTAGTAGTAGCTGTTAGATTACTCAAGGTCACTAAATGGCTAGTAATCGGAGTGGCTACTAATGTCGTATCATTCGTGTAAGTGCCAGAAATGGTGCCGTATCTTATTTTTCCATCTGCTAATTCATTGGTTGTCCAAATTATTGCTGCCTGAGTAGGGGTGATTATCGGAGTTGAAATATTAGAAATCACGGGAGGCGTTTGATCAGCTAGAGTTGTGAAGCTATAATAACTTCTACTATTAGTATTCTCTCCTATATTTCCACTCACGTCTGCTCCATCAACAGAATAATAATAGGTCATACTATTTTTCAAACCAGTTAAAGTTATAGAATGAGTCGTAGTCAAATCAGCAGAACCAAATCTTGTCGGAGCTGGAGAAGTTAAAGCAGAATCTGTAGAGTAATTTACATAAGAAGTGGCATTGATATCCGTAGTCCAAGTGATGGTGGCCATAGTATCTGTGATAGTACCAGAAGAAACTCCACTGGTGACTGGTCCAGCAGTCGTGGTGAAAGAAGATTCAGCGACAGTGGCTTGATTGTCTAGATTGGTTGAAGTTGTTTTGTAGTAATAAGTAGTCGAAGGAGTTAATGCATCTAAATAAACACTGTGTGCTAAAACTTTTGTTGAATTAGTCTTAGATAAATTATATGCTCCTGCGGTTCCTGGTGCTATTATCCCGTATTCAATCAGACTATCTGCATAATCAACTGTGTTCCAGGTGATCAAAGCACTGGTAGATTTTATAGCGCTAGAAGAAGTGGCTGGATTACTCAAATCCAAAAGTGCTAAAGTTCCATCTTCGGTAAAATCATTTTGACTAGAAAGAGGAGCTGAAGTGGAAGCTTGATTGTCATGAATCAAAACCCTTATCCCGACGATACTATAAGTATCTCCAGCCAAAGCTGTTTCACTTGAAGTAGTCCAAACTATAGAACCAGTTTGTCCAGTTGTTATCGTTGTATTGGTGATAGCCACTGGCGTAGTACTGGAAGCCATTATCCAGACAGGAGTACCAGCAAGAAATGTTGTATTCTGTCTGGTTGTGCGAGTCGTTGCATCCGTAGGCCAAGTGCCTCTAGTGAGTCCACTTAAAACATTTCCCGTTTTAGCTGTGTACTTAATAATTTCATTGTTGATTTGAATAAAACCAGAAGATTTTAATTTTGTAGCATCTGAAACTGTAAGATTATCTCCCGTCAATGCATTGAGCGGAAGAGTAATTCCTATATTGTAAAACAAATATGCTTCATAAGAAGGAGCAGTCTTTAAAGCTGAAGTTGTGTCAGTTAATATATAGCCAACGGTTACATTTTTATCAGAACCTTGAGTAGGAACAACTTTCTCAACTTTCGAAGCAACAGCAATACTTCCCCCTCCACCTTCACCATAGTTTTGAACTCCGTCTGGTTTAGCCACAATAGCTGCTCCTGCACGAATAGAGACATTGTTGTTTGTTCCGACAACTCCTAATCTGTATTTGTAAAATTTAGTAGGATCTAAACTTCTATGAACATAATATTCCGTTGTTGGATTAGACATTCCAGGAACAGTCGTATAACTTCCGTAAGTCACATTGTCTGCTGATGTGGCATATTCTAATTTGTAAGAAGCGAATCCTGTAGGACTTGCTGGTGCCCAACCAATATACATATCGTATGAAGGAATATTTATGTTTGAAGAATCTTGAACCAAGAATGAACTTGCAGGGATAGGTGCTTGAGTGGAAGTCGCAGTTTCAGTTGAGATATTTCCATACACATCTCTATATTGATACTTAATTGTTTTAGCTTCAATGTCGGAATCAAAAGTCCAAGGGATAGTGGTATCTTGCGTCATAGCCACCCAGCCTGAGTTGGTTGGGTTTGTTTGAGTTAGTGGGTCATCACTAATTTTATATTCTACAGCAGATTGATCAGCAGGTTTTGGAATAGTGATGGTAGCACTACCTGTGACACCTGCAACCCCAGCATCGAAAGTGACAGTGGCTGTGGGTGTTTTTACATCTAATGGAAAGGCAACTGAAGCTAGAGAGCCTATCATCGATCCTGTCGAGCCATCATTGGCTACTACCTTTATGATTTCAGTCAAACTCTCATAACCATCGACATCTGTTTTTGCAGTCCAAACTATTGTCTTACCGACTCCTTTATTAGACAAACCTATACCAGTGCCTGATACTGTATTTGCTTTAATGTATATTGTTGCACCAGTAATGTGAGATATTGCAGTTGTATTTAAAGCACCTCGAGTTAAACCATTTAATATATTTCCTGTTTTACTTGTATATGAAATTATTTCATCATCAATTAAAATACTTCCGGAAGCTCCGAAAAATGTTCCATCAGATACTGTAAGTGATGTGACAGAACCATCTATGGTTCCATTGAGTGTTGCTCCTACTCCGTAGAAAAGATAGTTTGTTGTCTGAGTGGATTCTACATCAGTGACATCATAAGAAACATTTACTACTCCAGTTAAATCTTGTGAAACAGTGACATTTGAAACTGTTGGTGGAGAGTTTACAAATTTAAATGATAAAGATTGCACTGTAGAATTGAGAGCAGTATCTGTAGCTTTTACATCAATTAAGTAGATATGACCTATTGTCAAAGGCACAGCTCCCAAATTAAAGATCCAAGTCGTCATGCCTGTCGCCGCTAAATAATTTTCAGTTGCACTTGTAAAAGAAATGCCGTTGTACCATAGATTTGTAATCGTATCTTTTATAGAAATTTGGACATTGTCGAGTGCTGTATCGCTCGCGGTTCCTTCTATGCTTTGTACATTATATGATTCTTGCGGAGTCGCTAGAGCTCCAGCACTAGTACAGCCATTGATTCCAATAGTACAGATTGGAGAAATAGTGGCTGTAGGTAAAGTATTATCCACAGAAAATGTTGCTCCACTTGTAGGTGCAGGAATAACGAGATTTCCTACCAAATCCATTCCTGTACTTAAAGCAATTGTGGCTGTCCCATCTCCTGCTCCGACTGTGTGAGTGTATGTATAATGAGTGGTATCTATTTTTGTCATATTCGTAGCAGCTAAAATATTTGAACCAGAAATTGCAATTTTCATAACTGGTGAATCTGCAACTACTTTGTTGAATGTAGCTGTAATGACTTGAGAGTCTCCAGTCTTTACTGGATGACTGATTGAATATGTTATAGCTGCTATAGGACCCGTGGTATCAATTGTAAATGTATTATTGGTTGGAGCAGATGATACATTTCCTGCCACATCTGTCGTAACAGATAGGCTAACTGT
This sequence comes from bacterium, assembly GCA_021813235.1. The sequence continues at coordinate 484 of JAKALG010000004.1, read as the reverse complement.
CGCTACACCATCTAAATATGTACTTCCATTCGCTGCATTTACTGTGTAATTATAAGTGTAACCACTAGCCCAAGTAGAGGTCATTACTCTATTAATACCATCTTGAGAAACCGCAACAAACTGATTGTTCCCATAAGTAACAGCATACCAAGTATTCGCCTCGGAAGCTGCTCTGGCTGTCCAAGTTATTCCGTCTGGAGATGTCATTACTCTGTTTGTGCCCGTATATGCAATCGCTACGAAGAGATTATTACCGTAAGAAACAGAAAGCCAAGGATTTACTTCAGCAGCTACTCTGGCTGTCCAAGTGATTCCATCTGGAGATGTCATTACTCTGTTCGTGCCCGTAGTAGCGACTGCTACAAAACTTCCACCTCCGTATATCACTCCAGCCCAGTTATTTGCTTCAGCTGCAGTTCTTCCTGTCCAAGTAATTCCATCAGGAGAGGTCATTACAGCTCCAGTATCACCAACTGCGACAAAA
>JAKALG010000084.1:3046-4698 GCA_021813235.1 bacterium | reverse complement strand
GAGGTAATTCGGATTTTCGTCAGACAAAAAAACATGCAGAAAAAGTTTTAAATGGAGGCTCTATTTTGGTGGATGTCGGGACGAGTGGGGGAGTTTGGGGATACAAAAATGGATTTTCTATGATGGTCGGTGGTGATGCGGAGACTTTTAAAATTATTGAGCCAATATTAAAAACACTAGAAAAACCGACTGGTGCCTATAAATACTTTGGAGAACCAGGTTCAGGGCACTATGTAAAAATGGTTCACAACGCTATCGAATATGGTATGATGGAAAGTCTTGCTGAAGGATACAGGCTCCTCAAAGAAGGTCCATATAAAAATCTTGATTTAATTTCTGCAGGCGAAGTTTGGCAAAAAAGAAGTGTCATAACTTCATGGTTGAATGAACTTACTGTAGATGTCCTGAAAACACAGAAAGAAAATCCTGAATTAAAAGGAATAGGAGGAGTCGTAGTAGAATCAGGAGAAGCACGTTTTGCTTTAGAAGTCGCAAAAGAATTTAAGATAGATATGCCTTCAATCCAAGCGTCATTTGATGTTAGATTGGAATCCCAAAAAGGGAAGATAAATTTTACTACTAAATTATTGGCCCTCATGCGTAACGCTTTTGGTGGACATAAAATAAACAATGAAAAATAAACCGACATTTATAATTTTTGGCGCTTCTGGCGACCTTTCAAGGCGTTATCTTTTGCCTGCGTTAAAAAATATACAAGATATGAATTATTTCGGTGCCGTTATCCCTATTTCTCGTAAGGATTATGGAAATTTGAAAAATTTAATTCCACGAGAAGGAGAGAAAATTTTTCATTTAGCTATACCGCCAGAAGCTGTCTCGGAGGTTGTAAAAATGATTAATAATGATTTTGGCAGAGAGAATGTAAAAATAATGCTTGAAAAACCCTTTGGTAAAGATTTGGAATCCGCACAAAGTCTAGTAGAACACGTTGATCAATATTTTTCCGAGCATCAAATTTACAGAGTGGATCATTATCTAGCAAAGAGTTCTATGCAAAATGTAGTAAATGAAAAATGGGATAAAAATAATATTGCGGAAATAGAAATTTTTGCTAGTGAAAAAATAGACATAGAAGGAAGAGTTAATTTTTATGAACAAACTGGAGCACTAAAAGATTTTGTGCAAAGTCATCTTCTAGAAATGGCAGCGGTAGTACTCTCTCAGTCTTTTAAAATGGAAGATCGCCACCAAGCATTGAAGAATTTAGAAATTGTCTGTGATGTCAGAGAATGTAAATGCGTGAAGAGAGGACAATATAAAGGATATCGCGAAGAAGTGAATAATAGAGAAAGCATGACGGAAACATTTGTCTCTATCAATATGGTCTCAAACGATAAGGCTTGGCAAGGCGTATCAATAATTCTTTCTACCGGTAAAGCTCTTTCTGAAAAATTGACACAAATAGTCGTTAAATATAAAGATGGCAATAAAAAAGTTTTCAATATTTTGCATGAATCTGATGCTTATGAGCGAGTGATCAAGGCTGTGATAGAAGGGAAACAGGACTTATTTATTTCAAGCGGTGAAATATTGGAAACATGGCGAATCTTGGATGATTTACAAAAATCTTGGAAAGAAAATAAAGATAACTTAATAATTTACGAGAAAGGTAGTACTATAGAAGAAGTGAT
>JAKALG010000084.1:0-2946 GCA_021813235.1 bacterium | reverse complement strand
TAGTTTCCAAAATAAAAAAAATGTTTAGTGAGACCCATTTTGGGTTTTTTCTTGTCTTGATAATTTTGTGCGCAACATTGTTTTTTATAATTCCTGAATTTTTTGGTAATCAAATAACCAACGGAGAAAAAGTAGAATTAAACGAAACACAAAAAACAGTTGATACGCCTGTGGTTTCTAATATTTTACCGATTGATACTACAGCATATGATAAAAAGATGATGGAGCTGGCAAACAATCCTCCTGATCCTATTGTCTACAAAACAGTAAAAACAGTCATAGGCAAAGACAAAAAAGGGAAAGATATTATTAAGACAGAAAAAATTCCTCTTGACCCACAGCCAGTGCGGACGCATCTCTGGCCAGTGAAAACAGTCTATCCGAATACCGGAGCCATTCTACCTTTTTCTCGCATTGTCGCTTATTATGGTAATTTGTATTCAAAAAATATGGGAGTGCTCGGACAATATGATGAAGCTACAATGTTGCAGAAATTAGATGCGGAAGTGAAAAAATGGACAACAGCTGATCCTGCCACTCCCGCTATTCCAGCACTTCATTACATCGCTGTCGTCGCGCAAGGAAGTGCTGGGCAAGATGGGAAATATAGAGCCAGAATGCCATTTACTGAAATAGATAAAGTTATAAAAATAGCGGAAAAAATAAACGCAATTGTTTTTCTAGATATTCAAGTTGGTTTTAGTAATTTACAAACAGAAGTGCCTTTACTCGAAAAATATTTGAAAATGCCACAAGTACACTTGGGTGTTGATCCAGAATTTTCTATGAAGAGCGGAATTCGTCCGGGGAAGATAGTTGGCACACTCGATGCAAGTGATATAAATTTTACTGCAAATTATTTAGCCAAAATTGTGAAAGAAAATAATCTTCCACCGAAAATTCTTATCATCCATCGTTATACGCAAAAGATGGTGACAAATTATAAAGAAATAAAACCCTTACCAGAGGTGCAAATTGTGATAAATATGGATGGTTGGGGAGGGGCAGCTAAAAAGATGAATACTTACCAGCAATTTGTCTATAAAGAGCCGGTGCAATTTACCGGTTTCAAATTGTTTTACAAAAATGATGTCCTAGAAAAAGGTACTGTCATGATGACTCCTAGCCAACTATTGAAACTAAACCCTAAACCTATTTATATTCAGTATCAATAAGAAATGTCAAAACCGAGATTTCTTTATTTTCAAAGCTCGGTTTTGACATTTTGACATTTTGTTTTTGAGATTTTTTTATGCTATTATATTCATATGTTTTCAAGTTTTTTAGCTACAAATGGGCATGGATTTTTCTTACCGGTCGTTATGGCTTCAGCCTTGATAGATAGTATCAATCCTTGCGCTATCTCTGTCCTTTTTTTGACCATTACTTTTTTATTTAGTCTTGGTAAAAACAGAAGATTTGTTTTAGTATCAGGTGGCTCATATATTTTAGCTATTGCCATAATTTATACATTGATAGGATTAGGAGCTCTGCAAGCTCTTAGTTTTTTTAATGTACCGAATATTATGGCGAAAATAGGTGCATCAATACTCCTTCTTTACAGTATTATTGGTTTAATTAATGAATTTTTTCCAAGCTTTCCGATTAAATTAAAAATACCAGAAAGCACTCATGCTACTCTTGCGAAAGTGATAGAGAAAGGTTCCATTCCAGCTTTCTTCTTGCTGGGAGCACTCGTCGCGATGTTTGAATTTCCATGTACCGGAGGGCCATATTTATTTGTTTTAACTTTATTACATGATTATGCAAATTTCTGGAAAGGCTTTTGGTATTTGATCATGTACAACATCGTTTTCGTTTTGCCACTTATTTTGATACTTGCATTTGCCACAAACAAGATTATGATAGAAAAGATAGACAAATTGCGCAGATTGGAGACGAAGAGAGCTCGTGTCGTGTTGCTTCTCATTTTAGTAGCATTTGGTATTATTATATTTACACTATAAAATTATGACCGATCCAAAATTAGTAAGTTTTGAAGAATTACAAAAAAAGATTTTAGCTCTAAAAGAAAATAGAGGCGTTGATTTATCTACCGATGAAGATTTAAGTATCGCCGTGATGAATTTGATAAGTCTAGAAGAGCATTTCTTTTTCTCTGGTGCAAAGACAGGTAAAGATGAATATTATGATATGTTGCATGAAGTGAGAGAAATGAGAAAAACACTTCTTGCTCGAATGATAGACAAGACTGAAGGGGAGAGCTGGTGTATTTCTAAACATTTATTGGCGACCACTATGCGACTAATGGAAGTCGGTACCAAGCTCCAAGGTGACGGAAAGGTAGATGAAGCAAAACAGATGTTTAGTTTTGCTTATAAAGTCTTCAATTTATTTTTTGGTCTTAGATTAAAAATAATTAATATTCCAGATATAAAAAATAGTTTGGAAAAAGAAAAGCCGATGACTTTTGACGACATTATGAGTAAGCTTGTTGATTGCTGTAAAGAATAATAAATTTATATATGACTCAAAAAAACATTTTCTTTTCAATAATTGGGCTTTTAATTTTAGGGACATTGGGAGTAATATTTCTACAACCACCCAAAACCACTATTCCTTCCACAAAATATGATGAGTTTGCACAGTGTCTCGCTTCTCAGAAATTGACGATGTATGGTGCTGTTTGGTGCTCTCATTGTCAGGCACAAAAGGCTCTCTTTGGGAGTTCATTTCAGTATGTACCTTATGTCGAATGTACAGAAAACCCAGATAGGTGCGTAGCAGAAGGTATAACAGGTTATCCGACATGGATAGATGAAAAAGGAACAAAATACGAAGGAGAACAATCTCTAGAGAAATTAGGAGAGATAAGTGGTTGTCAATTACCAGTTAATTAAGATACAATTAGAAATATGAAACAAGCAAGATTAGATCAATTAGCAGACAGTATTTTTGCCATCGTTATGACTATTTTGGTCTTTG
>JAKALG010000083.1 GCA_021813235.1 bacterium | reverse complement strand
GTTATTCCTGATATGATACCCGATAATGCTAAATGTATAAAATGTGGAATAACTTATAAATAATTATCAACCTAACAGACCATTAGTGTCTTAAAATATATGAGAGAAATAAAATATTTAGCTTTTGGATTATTTTTAGAAAATTTATTAGCAGGCATTTTTCATATTTATCTTATATTTATTAACTAATTAACCCCAGCACCTCACAGCTTTAAGTGGGGGAAAATAAATTATGGAGAAATTATATTTAGTAAGATATGTAAATCAAGAAACTGGGAAAGAAATGATTACTTATTTTTTATCTAGTGGATTAAAACAACTTGAAGAAGAAATAGCTGATATTATTCAAATACAGCCATTAGAAAACTTTGAGAATTTATTAGTTAATTAGTGAGGGAAATAGAATATGAAACAACAAACAATGTGGGATAAAATAAAAGAGCCATTTTTAGTTATATATTTTAAAATAGAATACTACTTTGCTAAACGATGGCTTGATAGTAATTTTGGGGAAAAAGAATATTGGGGAGATTATTTATTAGAACATCTTAAAAAAGATTAATCCCTTATACAAAACAAATATATGAAACAAGAAATAGAAAACATAATAAAGAAAAACTTGCCAGAGAAAAATTGGCGTAATAAATGGAATTGTCATCAAGTAGGTTGTGATTGGAATAGAAATAGAACTTTTGGGAGTAAGGTATGCGATATGAATTGTAAAAATGTGCTAGATAATATTTCCCAAATAAACACCTCTCTCATAGCTAATGAAGTATTAAAGGTTGTGGTAGTTGGAGAAATAATGAGATTTATGGAGAAAATACAAGAAAGAGCAAATAAAATTCCACCAAATTTATTACTAAACGAAGTAGTTAATTACGCCTATGATAGAAAAAAGGAATTATTATCATCCCTCTCCCTTAATAAGGAGAATGAAAACTAATATGAAAAACAAAGATAAAGATACAAAAGAATATTGCAAAAGATGTGGATTAGAAATGCTTACTGGATGTGGATACGCTATCTGTGTAGATTGTTGGTATAAGATACCTCTTAAAAAAGCGAAAACTAAAGATAAACCCCTTGAAAAAGCAGAAGAACCCCACGCATTTAATCCTAGAGATAAAGAACACCTAAAAAGTTTTATGAAATGTTTTAATAAATTGAGGCAAAAGATAGATAATAGCCAATCCTGTTGCCCTCACGGAAATACTACAAATAATTGTCCTATTTGTGAACCCCACACTTCCACAGGTTGCTCTTGTGATAAATGTCTTCCTCAATCATCTGATTGGAATACATTTGGAAAACTAGAAAGAAAGATATTTGAAATATGCAATAGACCTGTTATGGGAGAAAAATGGTCGGTAATGCAAAGTTGTTATGATATTAAAAATCTTATCTCTTCTGAACTTTCTATCGCCAAGAAGGAAGTAGAACATTGTGGAGAAAAAAACTGTCCCGAATGTAATCTAAAAGCATTTAATGCAGGAAAGAAGGAAGAAAGGGAGAGAATAATAAAGTTTATAGAAGAAAATCTTATACCTATTGACGCAAAAAACGCAGAAGGTATCGCCCATAGATATATGGCAGAAGTTATAAGAAATTACATTAAAAACTTAACCACCAATCAATGAAAAAATTAGAAATAATAAACAATTTTGAATTAGATAAAGAAGCACATTTGAAAGGTGAATGTTCTTTTTCTTCGTTAGCATTATGTTCGGCAGAAGAACAAAGGATAAAAATGTTCTTTATGGATATTCTTAATTCTCTATATAAGGAAGTGGAAGAGATAATAGAAGATGAAAAATCTGCTCTACCTGCGGACGATTTAGAAAAAACTGCAGAATGGTATAAGATACAAGGTTTAAAACAAGTATTATCCCTAATAGACCAATATAAAAATAAGTAGATTATTCAATAACTATAAATAAGAGATGAAAGAAAAAATGTTAAAATTAAAGAGATTTTTAGCGAAGTATGGTGTTGGCAATCCGCTTAATCAACTTATTTATTCTTCAAAGGAGATTCAAGAAATGAAGAATAGGGGCGAAATTTTGGAAAATCCTCCTGCTAGAAAGTATAAATTTACTGCGTGGAGAAAAAGAAAAGAAAATTTAGGAAAGTGGGCAATTCAGATTAATAAATTGGTAGTAGAAAAAAAGTTTGACAATAAACAAGAAGCCGAAAAATGGGCAAATTGGAATTATAAAGGTCGTGGGGGTTATAAAGTAATTTTACTTTTTTAATATGGAGTATTATTCAATATTTTTTGAAGACAGACCTGTTTTTGAGGGAAGAGATGGACAATATTGGTTAGGTGGCACAAAATCAATTATGGACTATCTGATTTTCTCCTCAAAGAAAAAAGCCCTAGAAGGTCTAAAATGTATAAAAGAAAGGATAAAAAATAGCGAACAATCCAAACATCTTTTAGGAAAAAACCTAGACAAATTAAATGTCGCTAGATTTAAAATTACAAAACTTTAACCCCAGTCCCAGCCAGACTATAAAGGGGCTAGAAAAATGAGAAAATGATAAAATGTGAAAGTTGTCAAAAACCAATTAAAGGTCGGCAAGTAAAATACAGAATACACCCTGTAAATAATAAACTTTATAGATATAATTATATTTGTTCCACTTGCTATTTGCTTGACAAAAAGAAAATAAAGGAATAATATTATAAGTAATTATTAGATAACTAAAAAAATATGAAAATATCACTAAAAGAAATCGTGAATTCTACAGAGCAAATCAAAGCTCTTTTGGAGGTAAAACTCCCAGTAAAAATCTCTTACAAACTAAGTCGTCTCGCTAACAAGATAAATCCTATTCTTGAAACTTTCAATGAGAATAGAAATAAACTTATCAAAGAATTCGGAGAAGAAGACCCAGAGACAAAAAACTACTCTGTAAAAGACCCAGAGAAACTAGAACAGTTTACTAAAAAATTACTAGAACTTTTGGATGTTGAAGAAGAAATTGATTGGTTTGAACCTATTAAAATAGATGATTTAGGAAGTATTGAGTTAGAACCAAAATTATTAGTGTCTTGGATTTTTGAATAATTATAAAAATATCAATAATTATTGCATTGCTTTGTAGTTATTCTATTAATTTTTAGTATGATTATCAATTATAAAAATTTAAAATAAATGTCTAAACTCTCAATTACAGGAATTGAAGCTCGTAATAAAGCTATTAAGGGTATGTCTTATGTGGCTACTGCTGTAAAAAACAGTATTGGTCCATTTGGGCTTAATCATTTATCAGAAAAAGGCAACAAGATAAGTAATGATGGAGCTTTTATAGCCGAACATCTTTGTCCGACTATAGAAAATGAATTTGAACGTAGAGGTGCTTTGTGTGTGAATGAAAGTGTCACAAGAATAAATGACGAAGTTGGAGACGCTAGCTCAACAGCTTGGGCTTTACACGAAGCTATAATTAAAGAAGCTCTACGATACTTACCTACCGAGACTACTATCAAAGCTAAAAAGACTTATTCTGAAATAGCACAAATGTTAGATAAATCTTGTAAGGAAGTAGTAGCCGAGCTAGAGAAAATAAAAACTCCTATTGCTTCAAAGGAAGAATTGATTAAATCTGCTCTCGTATCTTCTGAAGATGAAAAAATAGCTGAATTTCTAGGTTCTATGCAATGGGACTTAGGAGAAAATGGAAGAATAATTGCTGAAGAAGTCAATGATACTGAATGTTCTATTGAAAAAGTAGATGGTATCATTATGGATAATGGCTTTACTAGCTCAAATCTCGTAACAAATCCTGAAACTCAAACACTTGAAATCAAAACATCTTTGCCGATAATCTTAACAAACTATGTAATTGGTGTGCCTGAAATGAAAATCTTACGAGATAACATCTTTAAAACTCTAGCTACTCAAAAGAAAACAGGTTGTATTGTAATGGCTAGAGCTTTCACAGGTGATGCTATTAAAGAAGCTCAAGAAAATATGTCTACCTTTGCTACTTTAATGATTAACGCACCATATACAGACCAAAGAGAAGTAATGAAAGATATCCAAGCCGTAGTCGGTGGACGCTATATAGACAATGAAGAAACTCGTTTGGATGATATCTACATAACAGATGTAGGATACTGTAATAGAATCGTGGCTCGCAGATTTAATTCAATAATTTCTGGAATAGTAGATGAGGAATACAAAAAACGAGTAGACGAAAGAATAGACTATTTAAAGAAAAGTATAATCGGATCACAATCAGAATTTGAAAAACGCCTATTAAGCGAAAGAGTAGCCCAACTAGAAGGAGGTTTTGCTATTCTCAAAGTAGGTTCTAAATCACTTACAGACCGAAAAAGATTAAAAGATAAAGCTGATGATGCTGTAAACTCTGTTCGCCTAGCTCTCAAAGGTGGAACTGTTAAAGGGGCAGGGTTAGCTTTTAAAGAAATAAGCGATAAAATGGAAGAAGGAAATATCTTGAAAAGACCTATAACTTGCATATACGACCAGATAATAACTTCTGCTCCTGAAGATTATGTAATACCTGAGTGGGTAAGAGACCCTTATTTAGTCTTAAAAACTGTATTGGAAAGAACTTGTGCTTTTGTGCCAACGTTTAGTTCAATTAATTCAATAGATACTACCGCTAATCCAAAAGAATGTGTATGTGGTAAAAATACTTGCGAAAGTGGGGAATAGGTGATATGCTTTAT
>JAKALG010000003.1 GCA_021813235.1 bacterium | reverse complement strand
TCACAGCCATAGGAGAAACTCCTGCTCATATTGAATTTTTTGATTCACGAAAACATTTAGTAGAAGAAAAAAGTTTACTTATAAAAACCTTAAAAAAAGATGGTCTTTTGATTTTAAATAATGACGATGACGCAGTCATGGAAATGAAATCAAAAACAAAAAATCTTGTTTTGACTTTTGGTTTTAAAGAAGATTCAAATATAAAAGGTTCTGGTGAAAGTATTTTTTACACTGACGGAGGGATTCCAGATGGACTAATTTTTAGGATAGATGAAGGAGGAAATAGTTTTCCTGTGGTTATCGAAGGAGTTTTTGGGAGAAACCATGTCTATGCATCTTTAGGAGCACTCGCTCTTTCGGCTGGTTTAAAATTTAATATGCTTGATGCAGTTCAAAAATTAAAAAATTATGAAGTTCCGCCTGGACGCATGCGTCTTTTGAAGGGGATATACAATTCTTTTATAATTGATGATACTCATAATTCTTCTCCTTTTGCTTGTGAATCTGCTCTTAAAACTTTGGGAGAAATAAAAACTGCTGGCAGAAAAATTGCTGTTTTGGGCGATATGTTGGAACTTGGAAAACACACAGAAGAATCTCATAAAAATATAGGTAAGATAGCCAAAGAAAATGTAGAATTTCTTGTTACTGTCGGTCCTAGATCAACTAAAACAAAAGAAGGAGCAATTGAGGCAGGGATGAATCCAGAGCATATTTTTGAATTTTTGGATTCTAAAGAGGCAGGGAAGTTTTTGAAAACATTTGTGCAAGTGAATGATTTTACGCTCGTTAAAGGTTCACAAGGGATGCGTATGGAAAGGGTAGTGGAAGCAATACTTTCAGATAAAAAAAATAAATCTAATCTCCTCGTTCGTCAGGATGAAGAATGGAAAAAGAAGAGATAAAAGCAAAAGGGCAGAAGATAAATCTTCTGCCCAGTTTTTAAAGTCGTGGTCTAAAATTAATTAATTCTTTTTGAAAAATTTTCAAATCTGGTTTCGATTTTTTGAAAATTTTTTTTGAAAGAGCTAATTTTATTATTTTTTTTCTCTAGCCGATGCGCAACAGCCAGAGGAAGTATTACGAACACTACTAGAACTATGATAGCGGTTATTCCATCATCAGTAGTCATATTTACTCCATTGAACTATTATCTGTACAGTATAGCACAATACAAACTATTTGTCAAGGTCATTGAGAGGGAACCCCCAACCCCTTAAGAAAGTCCTAAAATCGTTTTTATCCTCAGAAGTTATATCTCCTCTATGCTTAAAAACATAGAGAAAAAAGGATATTACTATTCCTATAACTAGGAATGAAGACACTTCTATGAATGTTGGCATAAGAAGAACTCCTTTTGTTGTTTTTTAAAGAATACCACTGACAATGTAATTTGTCTATACTTTTTTGTTATGTAATCTATTCTCTCTAAGTCCGTCATCTTAAGTATGAGTGTTCGAGCTCAGATCATTATTAGTAATTATTAAATAAAATCTATGTTAAAAAATAATAAATTCACGTTTTTAGGAATAATAGGAATCTTTGTTTTAGTTCTGTCTTTTACAATAGCGCCTACTTTTGCAAAGGCAGATACTTATTCACAGATTGGTGGTGCTACTTTGAAGTATGGTTCTAGAGGAACAAGCGTAACAGCTTTGCAACAATTTCTAGCATCAAATAGCGACATTTATCCAGCAGGTTCAGTCACAGGATATTTCGGTCCTTTGACGAAGGCTGCAGTAATACAATTTCAGCTTTCTTATAATCTCAATGCCGATGGTATTGCAGGTCCGAATACAAAAGGAAAAGCAAATTCTATTATAGCTTCTGGTTTAGGTATGGATCTTTTTGCTCCAGCAATAAACAATTTGTCTGTTGCTTCAGTATCTGGCAACAATGTCAATGTTTCTTTCAGTAGCAACGAGCCAGTAAAAACAGCTGTCTTCTATGACACTAATGCTATAAACTGGAGTAATTGGGACGATGCGGCTATCACACTTTCTACCCCAAATATTTCAGGGGCCTCAAAAGTAGACGATTCTTTTAGCTTAAATAAACAACTTACTTTGAGTAATCTCTCTGCAAATACAAACTACAATTATGTAGTGACTGCGACAGACCAGAGTGGCAATACTTCAGTTGTTTGGCCAAAAGTAGTTAGAACAGGTCAATAAAAAACAGAATAAAACCCCGAAAGAAAAACCGCTCCTCTAGGCGGTTTTTTTTGATTTCTATAAAGAAGGGGGATTGTAAAGTAATTTTAATTTTTCCAATCCTCTGTGTAGTTGAACAGCGATAGCATTTTTTGTTTGTCCTGTTATCAAAGATATTTCTTTTAGTGACAAATCTTGTACATAACGCATGCGCATAACTTTTCTATATTTTTCTGGGATACGTTGAATGAGCAACAGAGCAGCTTTTCCATCTAAGACATTAAAAATCTTTGATGTCTCTTGGATTTTAGGTTCGAAACCTTTTTCCATCATTGTGTCGAGTGAAAGTGTTTTGTGTTTCCTGTATTGATCTATTATCAAATTGTTTAAAACATGGTAAAGAAAAGCTTTCATTATGTCGATTTTTCCTCCTTTTGCTAGATAAGTCCAAGTTTTGACGAAAGTGTCTTGTACCAAGTCTTGTCCTGTCTGGTGGTTGCCCACCTTGAAGAATGCACGGGCGTTTAGCCCTTTATTAAAGTCGTCATGGGCTGTAGTTAGCAAGGCCTTGTTTTTCAATATATCCTTGGGGGTCATATAATTAAGCCGTTTAGGCTGATATTATGTTACATAAAAATTACATATTAATTTTTAAAAGAGATTTTTAGCTATATATTAGAGCGTAAAACAGTATCGGAGTTTTTTTATTTATTACACTAGAATTTCTAAAATTCAGTGCAGAAGAGGGAGTTGTTGTAACACACATTATAGCATTTTCTGTTTCAAATAGCGAGCTGTAATAGTTTTTATGTTCTTTCGTCAATATTGGCATGCAAACAAATAAAAAAGAAGAAAATGTGCAGCCAGTAGGAGCAAAATTAGTAGAACATTTGTGGGAAAAAAGTTGGGCATATATTAAAACAGTTGTAGATGTAGTCCGTGAACCTATTTTAATACTTGATAAAGATCTTCGCGTGATGACGGCGAATGATTCTTTTTATAGAATTTTTCAAGTTGAAAAAAAGGACACAGAAGATAAAGTTATCTATGAGCTTGGTAATGGTCAATGGGACATTCCAGCCTTAAAAAAACTTTTGGAAGATATTTTACCTAAAAATACCTTTTTTAAAGGGTTTGAGGTGATACACGAGTTTCCTTTTATAGGCCGAAAAGTGATGATTCTAAACGCTCGTCAGATTCATTTTAAAGAAGATACCACTCTTGAGACATTTCCTCCTATCATTCTTCTTGCTATGGAAGATGTCACAGAAATAATGCTTGTGGCTGAGACCCTCGCTACTCATGCGAACAATGTGGAAGCTAGATTGATAGAACATACAGGGAAATTAGAAGCTCATATTTCAAAATTAAAAAAGGAGCTTGATGTCTTAAAAAAGATGCATAAGAAATAAAAAATCTATCTAGAATTTTTCTCCAAATTCTTCCTCGAAAATATGTACGAATTCATTCATTAAAGACGGGGAAGAGTAATATCCCTTATCTGAATGCCTGCTTAAAATTTCTTCCAGCCCTTCTTTTGTTCTACCTTTTAACTCTGGATGTGGAATTAGATGAATACTCTTGTCAGAATTTAACTTCAGTAACTCTAGTTTTCTTTTAGATTTCCATAGTCTTTTATAACTTTTTTCAGAAAGAGAGTCTTCGGATTTATTCTTACTATATTCACTATATGCTTCCTGTGCTTGTTTTTCTAACAAATCTTCTGGGCTTTCATAATGAACAAATTTTTTAGAATCGGCAGGGGATTCATTTTTTTCTGGTTCCTTAAATTCTAATACGAGGTCTTCCTCTTCTTTTTTAGGTTTTGGTTCTCCTTTATATTCAGGATTTATACGAAAAAGATTCTCCATAGTTTAATTATATCAAAAATTGTAAGAAAATGAACTTTTTCTCTTTTTTATTAAAAAATGTTATATTCTCTAAATGGCCCTATCGTCTAACGGCTAGGACGTATCCTTCTCAAGGATAAAATCAGAGTCCGATTCTCTGTAGGGTCACAAAAAAACACAGCGTACCATAGGTACGCTGTTCTAAGATTAATATTTTAAATTTTTCTCATTCTTTTTGTGGAGGAGCTGTTGTATTTGTTTTAGAAGCAGCTTCTTTTGCTAGTAATTTTTTTTCTCTCTCAACTCTTTTAGCGATTTGTTTTCTGAGATATGCTTCTGACATAAAAAAATTCCTTAAAAAGTTTTAAAAAGAATTGTTTTTTTTGTTCTTTAAGCCCGGGGAAAACGATTGACATGAGAAGTGTGAAAGATGGGTCGAATATGGTTAGAGCCATCTAAAATCTTTCTTGCTTCCAGACTGATCTTCTTTGCAACAGTAGCTGGAGCACCAGTGCCATGAGCCTTTTGTACAGATACTTTACTCGCCTTCTTTTCAGTAGGCAAATGTTTGTTTTGTTGTACTCTTCTCATAAAAAAACTCCTTTAATAAAAAAAGAAATTAGTTATTTGAACTCAAAGAACAACGAAATTTTGAATCCGTCAATATTATACCTTATTTTGCGTAATAAAGTCAAGGGGCTGTGGATAACTAGATGTCTATGAAATTAGAATGAAGCTATTTTAATATTAGAAAAGGCTAACGAGGAGTATCACAATGTAAAGCGCGATGAAAGTGATTGGGATAAATCTTTCAGTATCTGAAAGCGGACGATATTTTTTATGATCTTTTCCTTTACCCAAGACATGCCACTCTGTCTGAAAAAGTGCGATTGGAAGTTTTTGTTCCACAGTATGTATCACTTGAAACTTTGCTTTGTTTAGCTGGCTGTATGATTTAATAATTTTATACCAGCAATAACCGATACTTATTCCTACGAATGGCACTAAAAGAAAAATGATATTTGCATTAGGTATACTTTTCGTTTCCACATAACCCAAGATACCGATGATAGCAGCATTCAATCCTAAAAAGAATTCATTAGATTTTTGGCGTCTCTCATTTGTGCTGTTAAAGACATGTAGATAGATACGATATTGTTCCAAACAATAATCGACGTAAGGATCTTTAGTTTCCTTAATTTTGTCGTTATTTCTAGTAAACAACAAATTGTCTATATCATTTGGTTCCATCCGATTAGTATAACAAAAAACTCTTTCTTAGCACAACTTTTTATAAAACACGCATATTTGCAAGCTTGCAAATTGCTATGCTCGTCGTTCAAGAAAATAATAAGAAGAGTACTTCTTTTATTTTCTAAACTCCTGCGCAATGTTTTCTAAAAAGTGTGCTCTCGACGAGTTTTTATAAAAAAGAAAACTTGTTGAGGTGTAACTTTTTTAGGGGGTTTTGAGCGCGACGGCGCGAAAACTTCAGAATTTTTCAAGCTTCGAAAAATTCGTACCCTAGAAAAAGATACACCGATGAAGAGTTTTCTTTGTTTTAATCTTCTAATTTCGGTTTTTCAATAGAAAGGGTAGAGAGCTCAGGTGAAGTACCAGTGATGCGAAGGACATCTTTATCTATTTTTTTGAGTTCTTTGTTTGAGGCGTTGTAATGGTTCACGACAGTACCGAGCGCATTGCCGAGCTTGTCATGATATTCATCAAAAGATTTTAGATGCTTGCCCAAGTCTTCCACTTTTTTGATTATCTCTTTAGCGGATTCTTCTATTTTGAGAGCTTTGAGGCCTTGCAAGACAGTTTGCAAATATGCCAAAAAAGAAGTAGGTGAAGTGATGATGACTTTATATTTTCCTGCAGCTCTCTGAATTAAATTCTCTCCATCTTCCAATCCACCGACTTTGTTTGTGAGCAAGTCATAATAAATAGCTTCATGGGGAATGAACATAAAAGCAAAGTCCGTCGTGCCTTTGCCAGGCTGAATATATTTGGCAGTTTCAGTAATTCTATTTTTTAAATCATTCACAAAAATCGTTTCCAATTTTTTCTTTTCAGCTACATTTTGTTCTTCAACCATCTTGTTGTAATTCTCAAGAGAAAATTTGGAATCTACAGGAATGATTTTATCTTTGACAAATACCACGGCGTCTACGATGGTGCCGTCTGGAAAAGGATATTGCATCTGGTAGCTGCCGGGAGGTAAGACATTTTTCAAAACTGTTTCTAAATAATATTCGCCCAAGATTCCCCTTTGCTTTGGATTTTTCAAAACATCTTGCAAGCTCTGGAGTTGGTCGGCAAAAGAAATGACTTGTTTATTTGTCTCATCAAGTCTCGTGAGTCTTTCTGTCACATCGCGAATTATTTCATTTGATTGAGAAGAATGAAATTTTAAACTTTCTTGCACTTGTTTATGTGATTCGCCGAGCTTGTTGTCTACTGTTCGGGAAAGCTCATTTAATTGAGTAAGTATAAGATTAAGCCCTGTGTCATTTTCTGGTTTTTTTTCTTTCTTTCCAAATATGAAATAGGCGAGTATTCCTCCTACTAAAACTGCAATGATTATTATTAAAATTGAAGTGATTTCCATTGCTATATTTTATCACAATATAGTATAATAATTAAGTTATTATCTTTTTAATAAAAACAATAATATGTCTAAGAAACTCAAATATTTAGTATTTTTACTCTCTCTCTCTCTCGTAATAGGGCCAGGAGCTAGTGTTACTAATGCATCTCTTACACTTAGTGATTTGACTGTTGATTCTAGTGGAATATTAAATTTAGGTACTTCTTCTGCTACTAGTGTTAATATTGCAAAAAATGGCGTAAATGCCATTTTTAACAGCAATGTTGGGATTGGGACGACTGGACCAGGAAATCAATTAACAATCAAAACAACAACTAACACAAATTTAGATTATGGTTTAGTTCAACAGAATCTGGATGGTAATAATACTTTTGAAGTTGCATCAGGGAGAGTAAATATTTATGATTATACTGGCGTGGGAAGCATATTAGCTCTTTATAATAATGGTCCCTCCATTTCAAACGGTGCATTAGTAGGACATTATGCGTATATTACAAAAAATGATATCGGGAACAGAAATACAATAGCTTATATGGCTAGTACAATAGATGATATTACTTCAAATTCAGTTGATAGTTCGTTGACATTTGGAATTATGAATAATAAAGATACTACTGGTGGATATTCTCAGCCTAATCAACTTATGACTTATAATTCTAATGGTTTAAATGTAGGTTCAACGTCAATTAATGGTGTAACAAATTTAATTGCCCAAAGTGCGAACAATTTAAATCTGAAAACTACATCATCTAATTCTATCGTTTTTTACTTAAATAGTAATCAAGCTGCTAGATTTGATTCGGGTGGAAATTTGGAATTAAATAATTCTAAAACCATATATACTACTGATAATGGTAATCTTACTTTTATCCCGAATGGTACGGGAAATGTTTTAATAACGAATGGTTCTGTCGGTATCGGAACTACTTCGCCTGGACAGAAATTAGAAATAAATGGTGGAATTCGCTTAAACACTACTACAGCAAAACCGACTTGTGATTCTACTGTTCGTGGCACATTTTGGTCAGTACAAGGTGGAACTGGAGTAAAAGACACAGTAGAAGTTTGTGCCAAGGACGCTACTGATGCTTATGCTTGGAGACCTATCTACTAAAATTATATTTTCTATTTAAAAACATGTATACACTTTGAAACGGCCGTCAAAAGTGATAACATATAACTATGCCATACAAACAAAATTTTTCGCCAAGTATCGGGGACC
Organism: bacterium; assembly: GCA_021813235.1. Next base: position 13,768 of record JAKALG010000003.1, on the reverse strand, counting down.
TCCTTGTTGCCACAATTACGAGCCATAGAAGTTCGGCTAGTTTTTATAAAATTCTTCGTGAACGTGAATTTGCGCGATACAAAGAAAGAAGTGTACGAGTAGCCCTTTCTCGTTTGAATAAAAGAGGTTATTTAAATAATAAAAAAGGCAATTGGTCTTTAACCAAAAAAGGGAAGGTATATAATAATAAAAATCTTTTATTTTCTTATATTCCTTCTCCTTTTAATAAAAATCAACAACCTAACACAATTATTTCTTTTGATATTACTGAGGCTGATAGAATAAAACGAAATTGGTTGCGAAATCAAATCAAAATTTTTGGATATAAAATGTTACAGCAAAGTTTGTGGCTTGGCTATGGCCCATTGCCTGCGGATTTTTTGAAAAGACTTACTGATTTGGATATAAGAAAAAATGTAAAAATTTTTACAGTACGTAAAAAAAATAATTAATTTGATATCTTTTTATGTATACAGTTTTATATGGCCGTCAAAAGTGTATACATTGAATTATTTTATTTCCATATTATTTATTCAAATAATGTTTTAGTGTATAAATCCAGTCCTCATCTATTTGGTCGCCTTCGATTTTTTGAGCAAGGAGCCATTCTAGATACCCACGGTCAACTTTCAAAATTTCTTCTATATTCTTGCCATTGTGTTTCCCGAATTTTATAGTTTTGAAAATAGAAGGATGTGAAGATATTTCTATCATTTTTTTTATAGCTTCTTCTTCGGTCAAATTCTCTTTCTCCATGACCTTTTTCTTTAATCTTTCAAAAAGCTTTTCTAATACTAGGACATCACCCAATGCATCATGAGCTGTAGCGTCTACTTCAATATCTAGAAAGTATCGTAAATATTGTAGATTATATTTTTCTATTTTCTCATCTGGATCTAGATGTCGCACGAGTCTCAAAGTACAAATGAAATTGGCAGGGACTATTCCTTCCTTTTTTATAATCATCAAATCAAAAGGTGCATTGTGAGCAACGACGACAGAATCTTTGTCTTCAAAAAGTTTTTTTATTTTTGCTAAATCACCACTTTCAGCAAAACTTGGTTTGCCTTCCAACATTTTATTTGAGATATGATGCACTGCTGAAGCTTCGGGGGGAACCTTCATTGGTGGTTTATAGAGGCTGGCGAAAGTGTCATTGCCACTTTTATAAGCAATTTGGCAGAGGAAATCCTTTTCTGTATTGCCAGTCGTTTCCGTATCAAAAAATATAATCTTTTGCATAGTGCTATTTTAACATATTTTTGTTACAATATAAAAAGAAATGTTATTTTTATAAAGCAATCTATCTGGCGAAGCTTTGGGAGCGTTCTGCTCGTCGCTCAAGAAAATAATAGACGGACTACCGTCTTTATTTTCTAAGCTTCTGCGCAAGGCTTTCTAAAAACACCATTTCTTTTTAATATAATATTTTTTTGATATGTTACACGAACAAATAAAAAACAGTATAAAAGAAGCAATGTTAGCAAAGAATGCAGTTTTGTTGGAAACTTTGCGTTCCATGGTGGCAGCTTTTACAAATGAACTTGTTTCCAAAAATAAAAAGCCGAACGAGATGCTGACAGATGAAGAAGTTTTGACTGTCATTACTCGTCTTTCTAAACAGAGAAAAGATTCAATAGAACAGTTTAAAAAAGGGAATCGTGAAGATTTAGTGAAAGTAGAGGAAGCCCAACTTGCTATTTTAGAGACTTATTTACCGAAGTTGATGGAAAAAAGCGAAATAGAAAAAATAGCAAAAAATAAAAAAGAAGAGCTCGACATTACGGATGCGACAAAGAAAGGACTTTTAATGCAGATGCTCATGAAAGATTTAAAAGGTAAAGCCGATGGCGGAATGGTAAAAGAAGTTGTGGATGCATTATTTTAATTTATGTATACAGTCAAATTTTTAACTACTCTTGTGGAGCATCATCAAATATTAGCTTATGCTTTTATTTTTTTAGGGCTGATTTTTGAAGGAGAAGTAGTGGTCATTACTACAGGCATATTGTGTTCTCTCGGGGCATTAGATTTTGAACTTTCCCTTGTCCTTATGTTTGCAGGTAGTTTTGTGAAAACTTTCTCTTTGTATTACATAGGGGAAGTGATAAATGACAAATTTAGTTACAGTAAATTTTTTCAGTATATTGAAAAAAGAGTACTATTTTTTATGCCTAGATTTAAACAGAGACCTTTTTGGTCTATTTTTCTTTCAAAATTTATTATGGGAACGAATTATTTAGTCATTTTATTTTCGGGATACAACAAAATCAGTTTAAAGACTTTTCTGAAAGCAGAAATCATCTCCACTATTATTTGGGCGCCGGCTCTTCTTTCATTGGGATATTTCTTCAGTCAAACAGCAATATCTTTCAGTAAAGAAATAGGGAAGTTTTCTATGGTTATTTCTGGTTTAATAGTTGTTTTCCTTCTTTTTGATAAAATTGTGGCTTCTCTTTATACTTTTTATGAATATTTTAAAAATGGAATTAACGGAAATGGAAATGGCAATGGCAATGGACACAAATAAAATAAAATTAATTACACACAACGGATCTTTTCATGCGGATGATGTTTTCGCAGCAGCCACTCTTGCTCTTTTATTAGAAAAAAAGGGAGAAAGTTTTGAAATATTTCGCACTCGTGACAAAGATATAATAGAAAAAGGTGATTATGTTTTTGATGTGGGTGGTATATATGATGAAAGTATAAATAGATTTGACCATCATCAACAAGGTGGAGCTGGAAAACGTGAAAATGGTATAGAATATGCTTCTTTTGGACTTGTTTGGAAAAGATTTGGCAAGGAATTAGCAGATTCAGATAAAATAGTTGAATTGATAGATAGGCATATCGCTGTTCCTATAGATGCGTCGGATAATGGTTTTGATTTAGTTGAAAGTAAATACGACGCCTTACCTTACTCTATTCAGCATTTCTTTTCTTCCATGCGTCCTACTTGGCGTGAGAACAACATAACCAATGACGAAGTATTTTTAAAATGTATAGAAATTGCAAAATTGGCTTTAACCAGAGAAATTATTCAAGCGAAAGATTCCATGCTAGCTGAAGAAAAAGTAGTATCTTTTTATCAAAATGCGAAAGATAAAAGGATAATTGTTTTGGATGAAGATTACCCTTATCAAGATATTTTAGATGACCTTCCAGAACTCCTTTTCATTATCTATCCTAGGAACAACGACAACCTTTGGGGGATACGAGCTGCCAGAAAAAATAAAACAACTTTCAAAAATAGAAAAGATTTTCCTAAAACTTGGGCAGGACTTCGAGATGAAGAAATACAAAAAGTAACGGGAGTATCTGATGCCGTATTTTGTCACAAAGCACTTTTCTTAGCTGTTGCAAAATCTAAAGAGGGGGCTCTCAAATTAGCAAAATTAGCACTTTTAGTATAAAATTAAGAAAATCAAAAATTTCTGAGCCTTCGCCCTCGGAGTCATAAGGACAGGGGACCGACACGACTCTTAAAATTTTTATTTTCTTAATTTTATATGCCTTTTATAGATGAAATAAAAATATATGGAGAGGCGGGGACTGGTGGCAACGGCGTTGTGCGTTGGCGTCAGGAGAAATTTGTGCCTAAAGGAGGTCCTGCAGGGGGTGACGGTGGACGTGGTGGGGATTTTTATGCGCGAGCTGTGCGAGATGTGCATATACTTTCAAAATATAAAGCAAAAAAAAGTTTCTATGCAGAAAAAGGTGAAGATGGTGGCAACAAAAGCTTGCATGGCAAAAAAGGAGAAGATTTTATTTTAGATTTACCGATAGGAAGCATCATTACAAATTTAAATACAGAAGAAACTTGGCAACTTCTAGAAGAAGGACAAAAAGTTTTGCTCTTAAAAGGTGGCTATGGAGGATTTGGGAATGAACATTTTAAAAGTTCTACAAACACCACTCCGAAAGAATGGCGTCCTGGAGAAGTGGGCGAACATGCAGATTTCCATATAGAGCTCGAACTATTTGCCGACATCGGGCTCGTTGGGCTCCCTAATGCCGGTAAATCATCGCTATTAAACGCCCTAACGAATGCAGATGCGAAAGTGGGTGATTATGAGTTTACGACCTTAGATCCAAACCTAGGGGATTTTTACGGATACACTATTGCAGACATTCCAGGGCTTATAGAAGGGGCAAATACAGGCAAAGGTCTCGGAGTAAAATTTTTGAAACATATTAGACGCACGAAAATGATTGCGCACCTTGTTTCGTTCGAAAATCTCTCAAAGGGGACGGCAGGCATGATGAAAGTTTATAAAGAAATAAGAAAAGAATTGGAAAAATATGATAAGAATTTAGGATTAGGGGAGGATGGATTGTCAAAAAAAGATGAAATAATTGTTCTGACTAAATCAGATGTGATAGAGGATGAAAAAATTATAAAAAAGAAAGTTGCAGATTTTGAAAAGATTCCTGCCCGTTCCTCTGGCGGGTCTAAAAAAGTTTTTGTGCTTTCTCTCTATGATGATAAGTCAGTAAAAACTTTCAGAGATGAATTGATGAAAATTTTAAAGAAAAAATAAAAAGCGGAGGCGATAAACGCCTCCGTGTTTTTTAAAAGTGCTTAATTAAAGATTAATTTCCAGAAGAAATAAATATATTAATATTCCTTCTGCTACTAAGAGGATTAACCCCTTAAGAATTTTCTTTCTTATTGTCTCTTTTTTTAGGGAGACATTTTTGAACGGATTCACAAAGCCTCCTATAATTTAATTGATTAATGATATGGATCTATTCAATATTTACCATACTACTTTTATTTATTTAGTCAACCTATGAGTAATGAGGTTTATTTTGTATAATAAATACATGGAGAAAAAATATTATCCTACAATTGGTTTAGAAATTCACGCTGAGTTAAAAACTTTAACTAAGATGTTTTGTGGTTGCAAGAATGACCCAGACGAAGAAAATCCAAATATAAATATTTGCCCTGTTTGTATGGCACATCCAGGAACTTTGCCTGTAATAAATAAAAAAGCAATTGAAAATGTCATTAAAGTTGGCTTGGCTATAGGTGGCGCAATTGCAGACTTTACAGAATTTGATAGAAAAAATTATTTTTACCCAGACATACCGAAGGGTTATCAGATTTCTCAATATAAATATCCGATAGTTTCTGGAGGACGTCTCGCAGACTTTGACGTCACTCGTGTGCATTTAGAAGAAGATACGGCAAATAATAAACACGACAGAGGAGATTTCTCTTTGGTGGATTTCAATCGTGCTGGTGTGCCTTTGATGGAGCTCGTGACAGAGCCAGTGACTTTTGAAGATGCCGAAAAAGCTGCAAAGAGTGCCTCTTCATTTGCGAAAGAACTTCAGCTCATACTTTGGTATCTAGGAGTTTCAGAAGCGAATATGGAAAAAGGTGAAATGCGAGTGGAAGCAAATATTTCTGTTTCGGAGGATAAAAATAAATTGGGGACAAAAGTGGAAGTGAAAAATTTAAACTCTTTTAAGAGTGTTGAAAAGGCAATCAAGTTTGAACTAGATAGAATGATAGAACTTCATGAGGGTGGAAAAGGAGAAGAAATAGTACAGGAAACTCGGGGCTGGGATGAAGGCAAACAGAAAACATTCTCTCAGAGAAAAAAGGAGTCTAGTCATGATTACAGATATTTTCCAGAGCCAGATTTGCCAAAAATGAAATTGCACGAAGCTTTTGACTTAGAAAAAATGAAAAAGGAATTGCCAGAACTTCCTGCAGAAAAACGAGCAAGATATAAAAATGATTTTGAAATTAAAGATGAAGACATAGAAAGCTATATTAACGATAAAGAACTCGGTTCTTATTTTGAAGAAGTTGCAAAAATTCTTTCTGTTCCCGAAAAGATTAAACTTGCTTCAAACTACATAACTTCTGATTATTTAGGAATCAAAAAAACACAGACGGAAGCAAGGCTTCCGTCTGCAGAGAATTTTGCAGAACTCATAAATTTAGTGGCAGATAATAAGATTTCTTCACGCGTAGCGAAAGATATGCTAGCGATGATTGTTTTGAAAGACGAATCCCCGCTTCAAATTGCGACAGAAAAAAGCTTGTTGCAGAAAAATGACGAAGGGGAAGTGAAAATCCTAGTACAAAAGGCAATATCAGAAAATCCTGAAGTTGTGGCTACTTATAAGGCTGGGAAAGAAAATGCCATAATGTCTCTAGTTGGGAAGGTCATAAAAGAAAGTAATGGCAGTGCCAATCCACAAATCGTTATCAAAATGTTGAAAGAATTGCTATAATTAAGGTAACCTGTCCCGTTAGAAATTCAACGGACATGTCATAAGGTATAGTTTTATTAATTTAAAATTTCTAATGGGATGAAAACTTTATACGAATACATAAAAGAGGCAGAAGAAAAAGGAGTGGCTATTGGCCATTTTAATATTTCAAATTTAGAAGCTTTGCACGGTATTTATAATGCAGCTAGGAAATTAGACTTGCCCATCATCATTGGACTCTCAGAAGGAGAAGAAGATTTTATGGATAGGGAGGAAGCCGTGGCTCTCATTCGCACGATCAAAGAAAGAGATAATTATCCAATATTTTTAAATGCGGACCATCATTATAGTTTTGAAAAAGTGAAAGCTTGCGTGGACGCTCTTTTTGATTCAGTAATCATAGATGCTGTGAAATTGCCTTTTGAAGAAAATATCGCTCTTACTAAAAAATGTGTGGACTATGCGAAAGAAGTAGGAGAAAAAATGAAAAGAAATATTTTAGTTGAAGCAGAACTCGGTTTCATCGGCACTTCTTCAAAAGTTTTAGACAAAATGCCAGAAGGAGTTTCTAAAGAAACGATGACCAAGCCTGAAGATGCGAAATATTTTGTAGAGAAAACGGGTATCAACCTTCTCGCTCCATCTGTCGGTAATGTGCATGGGATGGTTAAAGGAGGGAATCCAAGGCTTGATATAGAGAGAATAAAAGAAATAAGAGAGTCTGCTGGTGTGCCTTTGGTTTTGCATGGTGGCTCTGGAATAGCTGATGAAGATTTTGTAAATGCAATCAAAGCAGGCATATCTGTCATTCATATAAATACTGAAATCCGCGTTGCTTACAAAGAAGCCTTAGAAAAATATTTGAAAGAAAATCCAAACGAAGTCGCACCGTATAAAATATTACAACCTGCCGTCGAGGCTATAAGTAAAGTCGTTGAAGCACGATTGAAACTTTTCAATAATATAAAATAAACGAAGATGTATTTTCAATTCTTAGAAATAGTTAGAAATTTTTTGCACTTAATTCAAATCTTTTTCGATTAAAAAAATCATGAGAATACCAATTGTAAACGAACAAGACGAGATAATAAAACATATTGATGCAAACGAAAGACAAAAAGGAGACATAGGTCGTGTCGCTGGTCTTTGGGTTACTAATGAAAAAGGAGAAGTTCTACTTGCTCAAAGAAATTTTAATAAGATAAGAGATCCAGGTAAATGGGGTCCTGCAGTAGCTGGAACAGTGGAAGAGGGAGAAACCTATGAACAAAATATCATAAAAGAAGCAGAAGAAGAAATAAGACTTAAAAATATAAAACCAAAAATTGAGTGCAAAAATCGCAGATCAACAAGCCATGAATATTTCGGACAGTGGTTTAGTGTCGTTGTAGATAGCAAGTATCCTTTTGTAAAACAAGACACGGAAGTAGAACAAATAAAATGGTTTACTAAAGATGAAATTCTAAAATTATATAAAGAAAATCCAGATTTTTTTATTCCTACCTTTGGTTCTGACATGAAATATTTTTTAGGTAAATAACAAAAATGAAAGAAGAAATACAAAAATTTTTTAGGGGAGAGATGGAAGATAGTGAAGAAACACTTTCGAAATATTCTCGTGATGCGAGTATTTTTGAATTGAGGCCAAAGCTCGTGCTTTTTCCTTTGGATTCAAAAGACGTTCAAAATTTAGTCAAATGGGTTTCAGAGAATAAAAATAAATATTCTGACCCAGAGAAAAATAAAGATTGGAAAAATCTTTCCATCACTGCGAGGTGTGCTGGCACAGATATGTCTGGCGGAGCCATTAGTGAATCTTTGGTTTTGGATTTCACGAGGCATATGAGTAAGTTAATACAACCACCTCGCCCTTTGGGCACTCCTCCTTCAAAAGGAGGAGAGGGTTTTCCTCCCCTCCTTGGTGAGGAGGGGGCAGGGGGTGGTGATTATTCCATCACTGTGCAGCCCGGTATGTTTTATAGAGATTTCGAGAAAATAACCTTAGAAAAAGGGCTTATTTTACCTTGTTATACTGCATCAAAAAGTTTAAATGCTATGGGTGGAATGTTTGGTAACAATTCTGCCGGAGAACGAACTCTTAAATATGGAAAGACAGAAGATTATGTTTTAGAAGCTAAGGTTGTTTTTTCTGACGGCAATGAATATGTCGTCAAAGCTCTCTCCCAAAATGAATTGACTAAAAAAATTACACAGACAAATTTTGAAAGTGAAATTTATAAAAATATTTATGATTTGATAAATAAAAATAAAGAGGAAATAAAACTTGCAAAGCCCAACGTTAGTAAAAATTCTGCCGGCTATTATATATGGAACGTCCTAGAAAACAAAAACCAAAATCTAAAAAATTTTTCAGGTCCTCGGATCCCCGGGGCCCCGAACCCCGGCCAGACCATTCAAAATTCTTCAGATTTTGGTTTTTTCAATTTAAACAAGCTTCTTGTTGGTTCGCAGGGCACATTAGGCATAGCGACAGAAATCACTTTCAAGCTTGTGAAAAATCCCAAACATTCTAAATTGGTGGTCATCTTTATGAATAATTTAGAGCCATTAGGCCGTCTGGTAGATGAGATTTTGAAGACTAATCCAGAAACTTTGGAAACTTATGATGATAAAACGATGAAATTAGCCGTCAAATTCTTCCCGGATTTTCTTAAAAACAAAGGGCTCGTAGGGATGATAAAATTTATGTGGAGCTTCTTACCAGAACTTTGGATGATGATCACTAGTGGTTTTCCGAAATTAATTATTCTTGCCGAATTTGCAGGTGAAAATGAAGAAGAAATAAATAAGCAGTGTTTGAGTCTTAAAGAGAAGATAAAAAATTTCAAACTCAATGTCCACATTACAAAATCTGAAACTGAATCAGAAAAGTATTGGGATATTAGAAGAGAGAGTTTTTCACTCTTACGCAAACATGTCAAAGGTCTTCACACTGCGCCTTTTATAGACGACATCATTGTTCGTCCAGAATTTTTACCGAAATTTATTCCAGAGCTTAATCAAATTTTTTCAAAGTATGATTTGACTTATACTATAGCTGGGCATGTGGGAGATGGTAATTTTCACATCATTCCTCTGATGGATTTTTCGCGTGAGGACACTGCCAAAATAATAATGGAGCTAGGGGGACTGGTTTATGATTTAGTTTTGAAATATCACGGCTCTATTACGGCAGAGCACAATGATGGCCTCGTTCGTACTCCTTACTTAGAAAAAATGTATGGCAAACATATAATTTCAATTTTTACAGAAATTAAGAAAATATTTGACCCAAAAAATATTTTTAATCCAGGAAAAAAAATAGTTTCAGAAGATGGGGGAGGCACAAAAGAATATATGGCCAAACATATTGCTAGGGAACACAGCATCATACACAAAGTCTAATATAAGTATTTGCGTGCCTGAGAAAAATTTCAAGAGTCGTGTTGGTCCCCTGGACTTATGACTCCGAGGGCGAAGGCTCAGAAATTTTTGCTCAGGCATGCAAATATTTTTGACTTTTAATAAAGATTCGGTTATACTGTCTCTCATGTTTGTAATTAAAGCTAAAAAGAGAGATGAGAGCATTAAAATAGATGCTTTAAAGAAAGAAGGGGAAATCCCTGCTGTTTTTTATGGAGCAGGTAGTATCACTACTCCTATTTCTATTTCACTCGTTGAATTCAAAAAGATTTGGCGAGAAGCTGGAGAATCTTCCACAGTAAAGATAAACGTAGGCACTGCTAGTGTCGACGCTCTTATTCATGAAGTGCAAGTACATCCAGTGACTGAAGAGCCTATACACGTAGACTTCCTAGTTGTTGATATGAATAAGAAAATCAAAGTTAATGTTCCTCTTGAATATGTCGGTATCTCAAATGCAGTCAAGAATGGCTTGGGCAACCTTGTCAAAGTGCTTCATGAAGTAGAAGTCGAAGCTTTGCCAAAAGATCTTCCACACAACCTTCCTGTAGATATTTCTAAACTTGAAACGGTAGACAGTCAGATTTTTGTTTCTGATATTGCTCTGCCAGCCGGAGTCGTTGTTATAGCAAATCCACACGATGTCGTAGCTTCTATTGTTCTTCAAGTAGAAGAGAAAGAAGAAGTCGCAGCGCCAGTAGACTTATCTGCAATCGAAGTTGAAAAGAAAGGCAAGAAAGAAGAAGAAGGAGGAGAAGCAGTAGAGGGAGAAGCAGAAGCAGAAAAGAAATAATTTTAAAAATATGTTAAAATAAAAACTATGGTCAAGAAGATTGCCATAGTTTTTATTTTTATACTTTTTATACCGATTTTGGGAGTGCATAAAGCAAATGCAGCTTTTGACTGTCTTTCTATTAATAATTCATCTTCTCAAGCAGATAGGGCTTTTTGTCAGAATGAGCTTAATCAGATAGAGGCTCAACTAGCCGATTTGTTAAATAAGCAGAAAGAACAACAAAAACAGACGGGTACTTTGAAAGGCGACGTGGATTATTTGACTAGCCAGATCAATGCTCTAAAAGCAAAAATTAAGGCTAGAGCTCTAAAAATTGCACAGCTTAAAGTTGATATAAATGACAAAGTTACACAAATCAACACCCTGTCTCAAAAGATAGACCGTGAGCACGAATCTCTGGCCCAGCTGTTACGTAATACAAATGATTTTGACAATCAAGATTTTATTTATTTAATTTTTTCTGATCAGACCCTTTCTTCTTTTTATAGCGATCTTGAATCTTACAATTCCATCAAACAAGCAATAAAAAATTCTGTTGATATTATCAATGGAGTAAAGACACAGACTGAAGTTGCTAAAAGCGGTTTAGAAAAACAACGAAATGCAGAAACTGACGCTAAAGCAGAACTAGAAAGTACTCAGAAACAAGTGGCAAAGTCCGAGGCCGATAAAAAACAATTGCTAGCTATTTCTAAACAAAAAGAAAGCGAGTATCAAAAACTCGCTGCTCAAAAGAAAGCCCAAGCAGATAAAATCCGCAGTGCTTTATTCAACCTTGCTGGTATCTCTCAAAAGATTGATTTCGGCACAGCTCTCACTTACGCTAATGAAGTAAAAAGTAAATTAGGAGTTGATCCTGCGTTTTTGCTAGCAATACTCACTCAAGAAAGTAGTTTAGGTGCCAATGTCGGGCAATGTTATTTGACCAATCCAGATACGGGTGCAGGAGTAGGAAAAGTTAATGGAAAAGTATTTCCTAATGTTATGAAACCGACACGCGACGTAGCTCCATTTTTAGAAATTACAAATGCGCTTAGCTTCAATGCCTTCCAGACTGCTGTTTCTTGTCCTATTGCAGGAGTGGCTGGATGGGGAGGAGCTATGGGCCCAGCACAATTTATTCCTTCTACTTGGAAACTCTTTGAAGACCGTTTGCAAGAAATTTTAGGTCATTTTGCAAATCCTTGGTCTCCTCGGGATTCATTTATGGCTTCAGGAATATATTTGAGTGATTTAGGAGCCGTCGGTACTAGCGCTAGCGCTCAAAATAAAGCAGCTTGCAGATATTATGGTTCTGGAGGTTCTTCTTGTTCATATAGTAGGAGTGTTCAAAAATTAAAATCTAAAATTCAAGCTAACATAGATTTGCTTTCGAATTAAAACTGTGATATTCTGCTAGGACGATGAAAAAAGATATACACCCAAAATTTGATATAAAAACCAAAGCCACCTGCGCTTGCGGAGCGGTTTTTGAAGTTGGTTCAACAATGCCAGAAATAAAAATGGAAATCTGTAGTCATTGCCATCCTTTTTATACTGGAAATGAAAAGATAATGGATACTGCTGGACGCGTAGAAAGATTCAATAAACGTAGAGCTGCATCTGCTAAAGTAAAGACTAAAAAATAAGTAAAAAATTCCAGAAACCGAAAAATTTCTGAGTCTTCGCCCTCGGGGTCATAAGGACAGGGGACCGACACGACTCTTAAAATTTTTGTTTCTGGAATTTTTATTTGGCTAAAGCCTAGCGCCTAAAGCCTAATCTGCTATACTTAATTCTATGACTTTTGATTTAGACGAACTGAAGAAGAATCACAATACGAGCTATTTAGCTGGTATTTTGGAGCGCCTCAATCGTGAAGAAATACAAGTTCGCGAGATGATGGGAGGTGATGATGATTTACATGAAATGGCAGCAGCCGAACTTAAATCTATTCAAGAACAAAGAGAAGAGACAGAAAAACAGATTCAAAATATTTTAGACAAAGATAAAGAAGAGGAAGAAATGGCAAATGAAGTTGTGCTAGAAGTACGAGCTGGAGCTGGAGGAGATGAAGCGTCCCTTTTTGCATGGGAGCTTGCTCATATGTATGAATTATTTGCTGACATGAAAGGTTGGCAATGGAAAACAAATTATGAATCAAAAAATGAACTTGGTGGATACAAAGAAGCGAGTTTTGAAATAAAAGGGAAAGATATTTACAGTCAATTACGTTATGAGACAGGGGTGCATAGAGTACAAAGAATTCCCGCTACAGAAAAAAATGGTAGAGTTCATACATCTACTGCTTCTGTGGCTGTACTTCCTATTAGAAAAAAAGTTAATTTTGTAATTAATCCAGCTGATTTAGAAATGGAATATTCTCGTTCAGGAGGAAAAGGCGGACAAAATGTGAACAAAGTTGAGACGGCTGTCCGACTCATCCATAAGCCTACGGGTATAGATGTGCGTTCTACTAATGAGCGAAGTCAGCTCGCAAATAGAGAAAAGGCATTAATGATTTTGACAGCTAAGCTTCAGCAATTGAAAGAAGAAGAGGAAGCAAAAAAATATTCTGGTGTGCGTAAAGAACAAATTGGTACTGGCGACCGTTCTGAAAAAATCCGCACTTACAACTATTCACAAGACCGTGTGACCGACCATCGTATTAAAAAATCTTGGCATAATCTGCCAAAAATAATGACGGGCTATATAGAAGAAATAATCTCTGCTCTGCAGTCTGGCGAGACAGGGGATGAGGAAGAGTAATAAAAATTTTACGATACTCAAATTCTGCTATCGCTAGGTTTGAGTATAGATTACACATCTCAGTGATAGCGTAAATGTGTTTGCTCTTGATTTTTTCTATAATCTTAGTATAGTTAATAAAATTTTGTTAAATAAACAGGAGGTGGTATGGCTTTTAGAAAAGAATTAATTCTTAATATTCCTTTTGACCTTCTTCAAAAACTTGAAAATAAAAAGACGATAGGAGGTCTTATCCCCGGTGTTTGGAATTTAAAACTTGGGGATCATATAGAATATGAAACAGAGTCAGAACGCACATTTTATAATGGATTTGTAAAAGTGCTCTTTGTTGGAGAATCTTCTGGTGATTCTCAAGAATGTACTTTTGTAAAAATTTAATGGTGGTTTTATGATGGAGCGATTTAATTCGCTCCATTTTTGCATTTTTGGGGTAGATGTACTATACTTACGGAGTAGTTTCTCGTAGAGCTTTTAAGTTTTCATTGTGAGTTTTGATTAAGTCATAGCATCATAGAGACAAATTGAGCGACAAGAATATCTACGATCCGAGTTAAATCGGGTCAT
>JAKALG010000082.1 GCA_021813235.1 bacterium | reverse complement strand
ATCAAAAAGTGCGACTAGCGGAGTAGAAAGAATTCTTCCTAAAAATCCACCTGCGTGTGTGTTGGAAGCGACGTCTATCATGCCGAGTCCAGAGAGTAGAAACATTGTGCCACTCAATGCTCTCGTCCAGCCGATATTTGGGGTTTCTGATTTCAAGAATGAAGTTCCGAGCAAGACGAAGAGAAGGGGAAGGAGTACGTATCCGACACCAAAAAAATAATTTAGAAAATCATAAACAAAATTTCCTGCCTTGCCTGCACCTGAGAACATGGCCATCAAGAGAAACAGAGCTAGCACAAAAAAAAGAATTGCCCAAATGCCGTGTTTGGTTTCAGTTTTTAATTTATTTGTAGTAGATGTGTTTTTGGTAAATTTTTGTTTAGGTTTTTCTTTTTTAGCCATAAGACCATTTTACCACTCTGTAGCTATTTTTGGAAATGCAATTTTTTTAAAAAACAAAACTCTTTTCTTAGCACAACTTTTTATAAAACACGCATATTTGCAAGCTTGCAAATTGCTATGCTCGTCGTAGAAGAAAATAATAAGAAGAGTACTTCTTTTATTTTCTAAACTCCTGCGCAATGTTTTCTAAAAAGTGTGCTCTCGACGAGTTTTTAATGACACTTCTAGGGGTAAGTTAAGAAAAAGGTAGTTTAGTGTTTTAGACTGCCTACGGAGCGCGACGGCGCGAGTCTTGAGAAATTTTTCAGCAGAAAAATATTCGGGCAGTATAAAATACTAAACTACCTTTTGATTCTTTTTGATATATGCAATTTGTGATAAAATAAGCATATGGCTAAAAAAGAAAAACCTAAACAAAAATTTACCAAAAACACATCTACCACAAATAAATTAAAAACTGAAACCAAACACGGCATTTGGGCAATTCTTTTTTTTGTGTTGGCTCTTTTTCTTTTGATGGCGATGTTCTCGGGTGCAGGCAAGGCAGGAAATTTTGTTTATGATTTTCTAAATTATTTTTTTGGTGTCGGATACGTACTCCTTCCCCTTCTCTTCGTCTTACTCGGAACTTCATTCTTGAAATCAGAAACCCCAAATATTGGCTGGACGAGAGCATTGAGTGGCACAATGTTTCTACTCTCTGGACTAGGTATGATAGACGTCGCTTCCAACACACACGCAGGTGGGTTTTTGGGAAGAATTCTTTCTACCCCACTAGTCGCACTCTTTGATGTCTATGCTAGTATCATTTTTCTCGGAGCAATTTTAATAATTTCAATTTTAGTGATGTTTGATGCAAAACCAGACCTCGCTCCGTTTTTGAAAAACGTTTGGAACTTTATTATCAGAAAAAAATCAGTAGAACCTCAAGTTAAAGATACTTTAAACGAGGACGAGGAAAAGAAAGTAGAAAAATCTATAGCAAAGGGAGAAGAAACAGAAACTACGAAAGAAAAAATTAAAAATGTTTTGAACATTGCAAAAGAAAAAGAAGAAGAGGAAGAAGACATACCAATTAAAAAAAGAAAAGGAGGACTCATCTCCACATACGTCCCTCCCCCACTCTCTCTCCTTGAAGAAGACCAAGGCAAACCAAATACTGGAGACATCAAGGCTAATGCAAATATTATCAAACGCACACTCGCAAACTTCGGTATTGAAGTTGAAATGGATGAAATAACTGTCGGACCGACGGTCACACGTTATGCATTAAAACCAGCCGAAGGAGTGAAGCTCTCACGCATCGTCGGATTGCAAAATGACTTGGCTCTTTCCCTAGCCGCACACCCTATCCGCATTGAAGCACCTATCCCCGGTAAATCACTCGTCGGTATTGAGATTCCAAACAAATCAAAATCAATTGTCGGGCTCGCAACAATGCTTTCAGATAGTAAGTTTCAAAACTCTCAAAAACCTCTCACTATGGCACTCGGTCGCGAGATAACAGGCAAAGCACTCTTTGGAAACCTCGCCAAAATGCCTCATTGTCTTGTGGCAGGAACGACAGGCTCTGGAAAGTCCGTCACCATTCACTCTATGATTACTTCCCTCTTATATAGAAATGGACCTGATGATTTAAAGTTTATTTTGATAGATCCAAAACGTGTAGAGCTCACCCTTTACAACAATATTCCTCATCTGCTCACTCCTGTCATCACAGAAGCAAAGAAAACCATTTTAGCCTTAAAATGGGCTGCTAAAGAAATGGATCGCCGTTACGACATATTGGAAGCAGAATCTGTACGAGATATTGAGTCTTATCATGCGAATATCTGGGGAAAACACCCCCACCCCAACCTCCCCCTTGGTAAGGGGGAGGAGCAAGGAGGGGGTCCTGATCGTTTGCCATACATTGTCATCATCATAGACGAGCTCGCAGATATCATGAGCGCCTACCCTAGAGAGCTTGAGTCTGCTATCGTTCGTCTCGCACAAATGTCTCGTGCTGTCGGTATACATTTGATACTTTCCACTCAACGCCCTGAAGTGAATGTCATCACCGGACTCATTAAGGCAAACATCCCTGCTCGTGTCGCTTTGAAAGTTTCTTCACAAATAGATTCACGTACGATACTTGATGCTGGTGGAGCAGAAAAACTTTTGGGCGCCGGAGATATGCTCTATTCATCGGGAGATGCACAGCCAGAACGTTTACAATGTGCATTCATTTCTGAAAAAGAAGTCAAAAGTGTCGTTAAATATCTCATCGATACTTATAAAGATGAAGTCTCTGATGAAATATCTTTGACCACGGGCTCTATCTCAGCTGATAAAAGTATTTTTGAAAGTACTCTCGAAGATGATGCGAGTGATGACGATGATGAAATGTATGAGGAAGCAAGGCAGTGCGTGATAGAAGCTGGAAAAGCATCTACTTCATATCTACAAAGAAAATTGAAATTGGGATATGCTCGTGCTGCAAGACTCATGGACAAGCTCGAAGAACGCGGAGTCATCAGTGCGGGCGACGGCGCAAAGCCAAGAGAAGTTTTAGAAAAAATCGAGCATACGGAAAGTGGAGAGAATGTATTATAAAAATTAAAAAATGATATTTTTGCCGGTACGGAAATTTTGAAGCTTAAAATTTCCTGAAGTTTTCGCTCCGTCGAGCTCAAAACCCCTTAAAAACATCATTTTCTAATTTTTATTCATAAATTATGAAAACAGATGCAAAAAAAATATTAAAAATAGCTGGCTTGTCGGCTTTTTTGCTTTTCATTATTATTTACGCTTTCTTTAGAACCAAAGATGTGGTGCTCGGTGTAAAAATAACAGACGTGAACATAGTAGACGGAGCAAAAGTGACGGACAATATTCAAAAAATAACGGGAAATGCTAGAAATGCTGTGAATTTGACCTTAAATGGCAGGCCAATATCAATAGACCAGAGAGGAAATTTTGACGAGACAATTATCCTCCTTCCGGGGTATAATATAGTGGACATTTATGCCAAAGATGAATTTGGCAATAGTGATGAGAAAAATTATAAATTAATGTTAGAAAAAAACTAGAAAATGATATTTTTGTCGGTACGGATTTTTTGAAGCTTAAAAAAGTCCTGAAGTTGCCTCGCCGTCGCTCGGCAAACCCCTTAAAAACATCATTTTCCAGTTTTTAAAGTAAAATATGAAAAAAGCAAAAGAAAAAAAAGCAGATAAAACGATGGGGGTATCAATGCTTGATGATACATTGAAAGCGATACAAGCAAAATTTGGAGAAGGCTCCATTATGAAATTTGGTGACTCACCGAAAGTAGATGTGAATGTCATCCCGACGGGGTCTATCGGGCTAGATATGGCGCTCGGCGTCGGAGGAATTCCTCGTGGAAGAATTATTGAAATATTCGGACCTGAATCTTCAGGTAAGACTACCCTTTCCCTACACATCGTGGCTGAAGCACAAAAGTTGGGAGGCGTTTGCGCATACATAGATGCTGAACATGCGATGGACCCTGACTATACAAAAAAACTCGGAGTAAATATTGATAACTTGCTCATCTCGCAACCAGATACAGGAGAACAAGCACTTGAAATAGTGGAATCTCTCGTCCGCACGGGGAAAATTGATGTCATCGTCGTAGACTCTGTCGCTGCCCTCACACCAAAAGATGAAATTGAGGGAGACATGGGAGCATATCATGTCGGTAAACAAGCAAGACTAATGTCGCAAGCACTTCGAAAACTCACCGCCATCGTCGCTAGAAGTAAAACTGTCGTCATCTTCATAAACCAAATCAGAATGCAGATAGGTGTGATGTTTGGCAATCCTGAAACCACCCCAGGAGGCAAGGCTCTTAAATTTTACACCTCTGTTCGCCTTGATATTCGTAAAATTGCTCAAATTAAAAAAGGTGAAGACATTGTCGGAAGCCGAACACGTGTGAAAGTGGTGAAAAATAAAGTGGCTGCGCCTTTCAAACAAACAGAATTTGATATCATTTATAATGAAGGAATCTCAAAAGAAGGAGAAATTATCGCATTGGGAGAGAAATTCAAAATTGTAGAGAAAACTGGAAATTCATATTTCTATATACCAACTGGAGAAAAAGCAGAGAAAGTAAAACTCGGCGTTGGTTATGATTCCACTCGCACATTCTTGAAAGAAAACAAAAAAATAGCAGAGCAAATCTTGAAAGAAATCCGCAAAAAGTTTACAGAAGAAGCCTAAAAACTTGTCAACCTGCCAGGTCGACAAGTTTTATCCTAGCCTCTTCTAAAAAAACTATATCTCTAGGAACAATATAATCTCTTCCCTCCACACTGCGTGCCTTACA
>JAKALG010000081.1 GCA_021813235.1 bacterium | reverse complement strand
TTCCTTTACTTTTGATGTTTATCATCGCCGGAGCGCTCGTCATTGCAGGTGTCGTTGTCGTCACAGAAGCAGAGCGACCTATTCCTGTCACTTATGCTAAACGTGTCCGTGGTATGAAAATGTATGGTGGAGGTTCCACATACTTACCACTTCGCGTGAATCAAGCAGGAGTTATCCCGATAATCTTTGCACTTTCTCTTTTGCTCTTTCCACAAATGATTGGAAACTTTTTAGCAAGTTCCACCAATGCAGTTTTGCTTTCAATTTCTAAAGTATTAATGTCCTTCTCGCAAACGAGCGTGCTTTATGCTGTACTCTACTTTATTTTGGTCTTCCTCTTTACCTATTTTTACACTGCTGTCACTTTTGACCCTGAAGCGCTCGCTACCAACTTGCAGAAAAATGGGGCATTTATTCCAGGTATTCGTCCAGGACTTTCTACCTCTCAATACATTTCAAAAGTCTTGAGTCGTATCACTTTACTCGGTGCAGTTTTCTTGGGTTTTATTGCTGTTTTGCCTTTGATTGTAAGGTCTCTCACAGGTATTACAGAAATTGCTCTCGGCGGTACAGCTCTCCTCATCGTCGTCTCCGTCGTCCTAGACCTCATCAAAAAAGTAGATGCCCAAATATCAATGAGGGAATACTAATTTTTTTCTACTATCCATTTTTTATATTCCGAGACAATAATATCAACAACCTCTGCAAGGTTGTTTTTGTTTGTATCTATCACTAAATCAAATTGGCTTTTGTCGGTATTATCTATTTTATATAAATCCCAGTATCTTTTTTGTTCGCTTTCAAAACGTTCGGTCATCTTTTTTAAAACTTCCTCACTTGTTTTAACTTGCTCGCTTTGTTCGCGCAGTTTATCTTCTTTTATGCTATTTAATATTCTTTCTTTAGCTATGTCGGGAGATAAATCTAGATAAACTTTAAATGATTCTGGAATCCAATGATATGCAGTTCTTGAATCAACAACTATTTTATTTTCTTTATTTAAATCTCGTAATTTTTGATCAGTCATTTCATCTATTTTTTTATCAGTTTCCGCTCTTATGTTCGTTTCGGTTACAGATAAACCTAGTTCCAATCCGACTTGTCGAAAAAAGTCTCCAGAGGAAAAGTGCTTAAAGCCTAAAACTTTTGCAACTCCCTTTGCTGTACTTGATTTTCCGCTTCCTAACCCACCACAAATGGTTATAATCTCTTTTTTCATATTATTCTACCTATTAAAGCATATACTAAGAAAAAATACACCCCTACCCAGCCTCCCCCTTGCTAAGGGGGAGGTGAAGGAGGGGGTCTAATTTAGATTGATTTTTCTACTTAAATTTTGTATTCTTAAGTTATGAACGCAGAAACTTTTGTATTTTTTGGACAAGTGGGCTCTGGTAAAGGAACCCAAGTAGAACTCTTGGCCGGAGTATTGAAAAAACGCGACGGACGCGAATGTGTAGAGACTTCCACAGGCAATGAATACAGGAAGCTCATAGCAAGTGGAAATTATATTGCCACTCTTATTAAAGATTCAATGACTCGCGGAGAACTACAGCCAGACTTTTTAACTAATGCAATTTTCACCAATATTTTGACAGCTTCTTTGTCTCCCGAAAAACATTTGATAGCTGATGGTTATCCTCGCACCTTGGTACAATCCGAAACTTTTGAAGCGATG
Organism: bacterium; assembly: GCA_021813235.1. The sequence goes on along the minus strand of JAKALG010000081.1, from coordinate 3,099 downwards.
ATGAAGTTTTTCAAAAGAGGAGATATAAAAATAATTTATATAAAAGTTGGAAAAGAAGAAGCCATAAAGAGAATGATGTTGCGTGGTAGACATGATGATACGAAAGAGGGTATAGCAAAAAGATTTGATGAATATATAAACAACGTAGTGCCAGCGATGAACTATTTTAAAGATAAAAAAGGTTATACGATATATACGATAAACGGTGAGCAGAGTATAGAAAATGTTCATAAAGAAATTATTAAAGCTTTAAACTTCTAGTACTATGGAAACTATTATCATTTCATTAGGAGGTTCTCTGATTATTCCAGATGAAATTGATATTAGTTTTTTGAAAGAATTTAAGCAGTTGATTTTAACTCAAACAGAAAAAGGTAAAAAATTTGTAATTATCACAGGTGGAGGAAAAATATGTAGAAATTATAATAATGCTGGCAAAGAGATTTCAGAAATATCTAATGAAAATCTTGATTGGTTAGGAATTTCTTCAACACGTTTTAATGCTGAATTTATAAAAACTTTATTTGAAGATTTAGCTGAAGAGCAGATAATTCTTGATCCGACTTTGCCGATTAAATTTGATAAACCTATAGTGTTAGGAGGAGGCTGGAAGCCGGGAAATAGCACCGATTATGTTGCTGTAGTTTTAGGTAAGAATTTAGGTGCTAGAAAAATAATCAATTTATCAAACACAGATTATGTTTATGATTCTGACCCGAAGATAAATAAAGAGGCAAAGAAGATTGAAAAAATTTTTTGGGCAGAATATAGAAAATTAATACCAAAAGAATGGAATCCAGGCCTAAATTCTCCATTTGACCCTATTGCTTCCGAGATGGCAGAGAAAGAGGGGATGGAGGTGGTCATAATGAACGGTAAACCGATAGACAATTTAGCGAAATATTTAAATGGAGAAGAATTTTTAGGAACAGTCATAAAATAGGTAAAAATTAACCTAACATATATGTTAAGTTAAGGAATCAAGCTATATGGCACTAAGTAAATATCATCAAAAATATGCAGATTATAGCGATGAAGAAATAAAAAATCGTGTTAAAGAAAAAAGAGACGAACTTTTTCAAATTTTTGAACAGATAAAACTCAATACTAAAAGTGACATAGTAAAAATTGGTGTGTTGGGTTGTGGCGACAAAAGATTTATAGAATATCACAAAAAAATATTTGCAGAATTTATTACACAACCTCTTCAGATAACGACATTTGATATTACCATTGAACATCTCAAGGGAGGTGAAAATATTTTTGAATGGGATTGCACCTTGCCCTTACTAGATATTCCTTTTGATATTACCTATGCTCATGTTTTATTAAAATTTATTGAAACGGAAAAACAATGGGATTTAATAAAAAATTCCTATAATGCTTTAAAATCAGGGGGGTTTGCAATTCATGTGATGGACAAGGAAGATTATGAGACAAAAGAACTGCTTTTACCAAATGGACAATTTTCAGTTCCTCTGGATAGGTGGAAAAGACAATTAGATAATGAGGGCATAGAATATAAAGAAATACCAATAAAATATGGCTTGGCGTTTGTAATTTTAAAAAGTTAAAAAACATTAGCATGCAGTATATTGTATACTAAGAAATTAGATGATATACATATATCTAGCGATAGCAGAGTATATGTATAAACAATATGGAGTACAAAAGTGAAAAAAGAATATGTCAAAACTGCAAAAAGGACTTCACAATAGAGCCAGACGACTTTTCTTTTTATGAAAAAATAAAAGTTCCTCCGCCGACTTTTTGTCCGGAGTGCAGAATGATCAGAAGATTCATTATAAAAAATGATCGCGCTTTATATAAAAGAAAATGTGATGCGCCAAATCATAACGAACAGATAATATCTATGTATTCCTCTGGTAAAGGAGGAGCTGTTTGTGATAAAGATTATTGGTGGTCTGATGATTGGAATCCAATGGATTGTGGTATAGATTATGATTTTTCTAAAACTTTTTTTGGGCAATTATATGATTTACAAAAAAAAGTTCTTAAACCCTCTTTAATAAACAACAAAGCCATCAATTCTGATTATTGTAATTTTGCTGATGAAAACAAAAATTGTTATCTCATAACCACAGCCAACCGTAATGAAAATTGTTTTTTTGGATTTTTTCTTGTAGATGATAAAGATGTTTGCGATAGTATTTATTGCTCAAATTCAGAACTTCTTTATCAATGTATTGATTGTGAAAAATGTTTTAATCTTCGTTATGGCCAAGAATGCAAAGATTGTGTAGATTCAGCTTTTCTTTTTGACTGTAAGAGTTGCAATAATTGTATTTTTAGCGTTGGACTTCGGAGTAAATCTTATTGTTTGTTTAACGAATCCATTTCAAAAGAAGAATATCAACGTGAAGTAGAAGAAATTTTTAAAAATTATGAAAAATTGCAAGAGGCTATTAAAAAATTTAAAGAATTAAAAAATATTTTTCAAATAAGAAAATCAAATAATTTTATAGCTTGTACCAACGTAAAAGGGGATATTATTTCTCAATCAAAAAAGATAAATCATGGTTTCGATGTTCATGACTCGGAAAATTCTGCTTATTTACAAGCTGGCTTAAATGCAAAGGAGTCTTATGATATCACTGGTTTTGATAAAACAGAATTTTGTTATGAATCAGTTAGTGTAGGTTTAACAACTTACAATTGTTTATTTACTGTCTTTTGCCGTGATTCTCATAATTTATCATATTGTGATAATTGTCGTAGTTCAAAAAATCTTTTTGCATGTGTAGGTTTAAGAAGTAAACAATACTGCATCCTAAACAAACAATATACAAAAGAAGAATACGAAGCTTTGGTACCAAAGATCATCCAGCACATGAATGATATGCCCTATGTGGATAAAAAGGGAAGAATATACAAGTATGGAGAGTTCTTTCCATCTGAATTAAGTCCATTCTCCTACAATGAAACCATAGCTCAAGAATACTTCCCTTTAACAAAGGAAGAAGCCCTAAAGGAAGGATATAGTTGGAAAGAGAAAGAAGAAAGAAACTATCAAATAGATATCAAAAATGAAGATATTCCTAACAATATCAAAGAAGTAGAAGATTCAATAATCAACAA
>JAKALG010000080.1 GCA_021813235.1 bacterium | reverse complement strand
ATGCTCCACCATTTGCTGGTGCAGGGTTTGTACAAGTACGGACTTGTACGCCGGAAGTTCCACAAGAATAATCTCTAGGGCTCCAGTCGCTCCAACCGCCGTTAATAGGTGTTTTTATTATACCATCACAAGTTAAAGTTGTTGCCCATGAAGTTGAAGAGAAATTAGAAAAAGATGGATGACTATCATATGCTCGGATATTATAGCCGTATGTTGTATCACAAGATAGACCTGTATCTTGATAGCTTGTTGAATATCCCCATCCAATATAATTATTTGCATTTGGCGTGCATCCAGCACCGGTGCATCTATATATGTTATATGCAATTTGTGAGCCATCTCCTCCACTTGAAGGGCCCCAAGATACATTTATTTGGTTTTTTGATACAGCATACGCAGAAATTCCTGAAGGAATGGTAGGGATTGAAACTTCGCAAGCAGCATTAGTATAAGTCTGAGTTGAAGGACCTACACAATATGCTCCACCGTTGGCTGGTGCAGGATTGGTGCAAGTACGAGTTTGAGTTCCTGATATTCCGCAAGTATTGTCTTTAGGACTCCAATCACTCCAGCCACCATTTACAGGAGTATTCACAATAGGGCAGGCAGGAGTGGTGAAATTTTCTGTTGTAGCAGGTATATAATCAGGTCCGTCTTGAACAGCCATTCTGTAGTAATAGGTTGTGTTTTGTATTAGCCCAGTTAAGGTTGCACTTATCTCTGTGTTAGAACTTACACTTTGGAATCCGACTCTAGACCCTCCGCCATTTTGTACTGTGTTTGCATTATTTCCCCATTCAAGCCAGGCATCTACTGTTCCTCCACTTGGCCAAACACTGCCATAAATAGTTGCACTATTGCAAGTAACAACAGGAGCTCTGCCAGCAAGAGTTGTATTAACACCAGCAAAAAGCCCAACTAGAGCCAAGATACCTAATATTGTTAATTTTATTTTTTTGTTCATATTTTTTTGTTAAATTTTTAAAAGTAAAACGACTTTTACTCTCCGGAAATATAAAGCTTTTTGCTTGATAACTTTGGAGAATGGAGAAACGCTGAATATTTTCAGTATGTTTCTCCGCTATAATTTAAAACACAACTTCATTTAACAGGTATCCTAGAATTAAACCTGAACCAGCGCCTATTGCTGCACCAGTCCAATTAAAACTTTTTTCTGTGTGGATCTCAGTTTTTATTTTCTGTGGGCCAAAAAGGTAGGTTCCACTATTACTAGTCTCGACTTTTGTTCCAGGGATTATAGTTTGGGTTACGATTTCAGTTTCTTTTGGAAAACCATAACCGCCAATAAAAAATCCAGCTGTTCCAAATGATAATGGAAGGATAATTTTTTTAGCTTTCCATGGGGGAGACTGAGGAGTCTCAAAATAAAGTTTATTTTTTTTAAGTTCCTCTTGGAATATTGCCTGAAGTTCAATGAGACTAAAATTGGAATTAGGCCTTCTAAGAAGTTCGTCCATTCCTTCTTGAAGTTTTTCCAATTTTAATAGGACCACCTTCATTTCTTCACAAGCTGATTGATAATTTTTTTGTGAAATTACTTTTCCTTTTGGTTTCCATCCAGAAGTATAAATAGTATTTGCACAGATTCCTACCCATGAAGCTTCGCCAGTTTCTTTTTTTGCAAAAACGATAACTCCAGCCGGAAGTTTTCCACTAGATTTTTCCCCGTTTCCACTGCCAACTTTAATAATTGGGGAATCTTCTGAAAGTATTATACCAATTTCAGTTTCCCAATTTGGTTGACGACTTGGATTTTCTGGATTTGAGTTCAACTTTAAATATTGGGCATTTAAAATTTGCCCAAGAAACCCAAAAAACAATAGAAAAATAAATGTATTTCTCATTTTTACACCTATAGTTTATTATCAAAATAACAATTTTTTATTTTTGTTAGTATATCACTTATACAAATAAAGTCAAGGTTTTATATAACAATTCTATAATTTTGACGCTCTGGGTAGGGAATAATTACAAGACGAAAAAATGTGCAAAGCTCGGCTTTGCACATTTTTTTTTTGTGAATTTATTTTTTTTATTGAGCAGGTGTAGTAGTTTTTATCAAAGGTCTTATCTGAATAGTTTTTGCCGTTACACTTCCATCAGAATTTGCTGTGCCTTGTACAGAAACTTGTGTTCCGACAGCCAAGTCTTTTAAAGAGCCCGTCGCTGTTTTGGAAACTGTAGTACTGGTATCAAAGAAAATTATTTTTGATCCGGTTGTTGTGTTAGTCCCATTTGGATCATTGTTCATAATTTTTACGGTGATACTTTTATCATCTTTTGAAATAATTTCTCCACCGACAAATCCTCCACCCATCCTATTACCTCTACCATTTATTCCAAATTGACTGGTCCTATTCTGCATATTAAAACCAAGCCCGTTTGTGTTTTGTGTAGGTGTCTGACTTTTACCATAAGTCATGCCTCCATAGAATGTTCCTGCTAAAATTATAATGCCTACCACTACAAAAATTATTTTTTTATTTTTCATATCCTAAATTATTATTAATTGCTAATAAACTTTTATAAATTTTTCTCCTCAAAGCCCAGCTTTGGAGTTCTCTAAAAGCAGGGCTTTTTCCCGAAAAATTTATTCATATCTCAACGCCTCGATTGGGTTCAATTTTGATGCCCTTGTTGCTGGGTAATATCCGAATACAATTCCGATAAAAGCCGAAACACCAAAGGCCAAGAAAATTGAACTGATGGAAATTTTTGTTGTGATTATTCCCAGTTTGGTTATGACAAAAGAAATAAGCCATCCTAAAAGTACCCCGACAGCTCCACCGAGAAAAGTAAGCATCACGGCTTCTAATAGAAATTGACTACTAATATCTTTTCTCTTTGCCCCAATTGCTTTTCGGAGACCTATTTCACGTGTTCGCTCTGTCACAGTTGTGAGCATCATGTTCATAATACCGATACCTCCGACGAGTAGGGAAATACCAGCAATCGCTGCAAGCAAGGTAGTAAAAGTACTAGTGATAGAAGAAGCTGTGGCCAAGATGTCTGCTTGGTTAAGCGTAGAAAAATCTGCTAACGTAGGGTCGGTAATATGATGTCTGTTTAAAAGAAGAGTAGTGATGTCGGTCTGTACTTGTGAAGTTGTATCTGCGTTCGTCGCTCCGACGCTGATAGAAGTGACATATTGATCTCCAGAAAAATATCTTTGTGCTGTGGTTATCGGAATGAAAATCATTTCATCTGGATTATTAAATCCTGTTCCGCCTTTTGACTGAGTAATTCCAACAATTTTAAATTGTATATTTTTTATACGAATTGTCTGTCCCAATGCATTTCCGTCAGTCCCAAATAAATCTGATTGCACCGTAGGTCCAACCACTGCGACTTTCGCTCCGCTTTCAACATTTTGGTCTGTAATAAATGAACCACTTTCTGTCTGCACATTATGTACATCAGCGTAACTTGAAGTGACGCCGTCTACCGTCGTGTTTGTATTTGTCCCTACTGCCGTCACTTGATAACGTCCAGAAACTTCTGCTGCGACATTTTTTACTGATGAAACATTTGCCATGATTGCATTTGAATCTTCTAAGGTAAGAGATTTTGCTGACCCTCTTCCAGCACTTACTTGTATTCCTACTCCACGTTGAGCACCAGGACGAACAGTGATAAGATTGGAGCCGATAGATTGTATAGAAGCCGTGATAGAACTTTGTGCACCGTTGCCTATTGCTGTCATTGCTATGACAGAACTAATGCCAATGACGATACCAAGCATCGTAAGTCCAGATCGGATTTTATTTGAAGAGAGAGCACTGTATGTTTCTTCTAAAATATCTTTTATTTTCATTTTTTTATCGTGTTATTCGTAATAGGGTTCGGATTCTTTTTATCGCTTACTATCACTCCATCTTTTATATGAATAATTCTATCCATATGGTCTGCGACATCTTGTTCGTGGGTGATGACAATAATAGTGCGTCCGAAATTGCGGTTTAATTTTTGAAATGTTTCTAAAACAATTTCTCCAGTTTTCGAATCAAGGTTGCCTGTCGGTTCATCTGCCAAAATAAGTGTCGGATTGTTTACTAAAGCTCGTGCGATAGCTACACGTTGAATTTGTCCTCCAGAAAGTTGATTGGAAAGGTGTTCAAAATGACTTTCTTCTAAGCCTGCATCAAGAAGAGCCGTTCTTGCACGTTTATCTCTTTCCCCATCGTGAATTCCCTCGTAAACGAGAGGAAGTGAGACATTACGTAAAACTGTCGCACGAGGCAAAAGATTGAAAGCTTGAAAAACAAAACCAATTTTATCTCTTCTAATATCTGCGAGTTCATCGTCAGAGAGTTTTGAGACATCTTTACCGTCAAGAAAATATGTTCCAGAAGTAGGACTATCCAATGCTCCCAATATATGCATGAGAGTTGATTTACCAGAACCAGATGGTCCCATAATTGCGACATATTCTCCATCATTTATGGTGAAGCTTACTCCTTTCAAGGCCTTAAAGTCTTCTACTGCACTTTTATATATTTTTGTAATATCTTTTACTTCAATCATCCTATTTTAAAATTATCTTCCAAAGCCGCCACCTATACCACGAGTATTTCCTCCTAAGAGGGAAGTTGCTGTCGGAGCTTTTGTGGTTGTAGTGGTACTTGTGATAGTACGCGATACAATCTGATCTCCTTCTTTTAATCCTCCAACAATTTCTGTATTTGTATCATCAGTTAGCCCAGTTTCTACAGTAACTTGATTTGGAGCTATTACCGAAGGAGTTCCTTGTGATCCCACAGATGGTGCGGG
>JAKALG010000079.1 GCA_021813235.1 bacterium | reverse complement strand
ATTCTTTTTAAGGAATATAAATCTTTAAAAAGAGCCTTGCGCGAGGGCTTGCAGGATTATACGGAAGAGAATTATTCAAGTCTGGATCAGATTAGAAGATATATAAATAAAAGAGCCTACGCAACCATAAGTTCAAATGCCGAAGATTTGGCGAATATGGCCGTTTGTCTCTGTTACAGTGTTCTGGGAGAGACATCCAGAAAGTTTGCTTGGGAATGTTTTGGACAGGAAATAGTTGAAAATATAAAAAAGAGAAAGAAGGATAATTTCGTAAGAGTTCCAATAAAAAATAAGAACGGTTCGTTTGAGTATCTTTTTAGCAGGTATGGAATTTTTCTTATGAATATTGACTAATGCAAAATTTTTTATATGACGAAAAAGAAATAGCAGGCAAAATATTTGAAAACGGATTTACAAATGGGTACGACAGACGGGAGCTATTGCTATATGCAAAATATCTCAGGCATGTTCTCGGATATAAAGATGTTAAGATAAAGAAAAAGTTGATTGAGTTTTGTTCCAAGAGTTCGTTGTTCAATGAGGTAACTGAAAGAAATCATGTTATAACTTGTGTAAAAAATAGCCGCAGAAATTTTTTTACACGGACAAGTGTTTTTATAACCAAGGATGAAATAGATAAAGTAAAAAAAGTAAAAAACTTTGATGCTCAAAAGGTATATCTTGCACTTTTACTAATTGCCAAGCGCAATAGATATAACTTGGTTTCTATAAAATTATTTGCTGAAATAAAGCGAATAGCAGGAGTCAACTGCACAACAGTCGAACTTGGCTCATTATTTCATCAACTCTACAAGGGTGGATTGATATACCCAACTGCAAGTGAAAAAAATAACAGCACAATCGGTTATTTGAAAATACTTGATATTGACTTCGAGGGTAAAGCAGAAATCAGCATAACCACAGATAAGGATTTTTATAATCTGGGAAAAATATACGAGAATTATTGTGGTGGATACGTTCTTTATTGCTTGGAGTGTGGTTTGGAATTCTTTAGGAAAAATAATCGCAGAATGGAAAAGTATTGCGAAAAACATTCCAAAGAGAAATCTCTTGCAAAATACAAAAGATATAACGAAAAGAGAAAATAATTTTACCACCGAAATTCCCCGATTCTTAAAATAGGTATAGTATGAGAAATGGAATATGAAAAAACAATATAATACAGACGATCTCATTGGTTTATTAGCTAAAAGAGGTAGATTTACAAAGGGGGATACGCAAGTATTTTTGAATGTGCTGGTTGAAATTTTAGAAGAATGTGTAAAAGAAAGCGTTGTTCTGAAAGTGCGCGGTTTGGGCAAACTTTATTACTCAAGAGTCCCGCCCAGAAGAATTTCTTCGTACACTGATAAATTTGGTGTATTTCATCCAGAGAAAACCCTGCCAGAATCTAGAAAAGTTATATTTAAGTTATCTGAAAATATCAGGCATTCGGGCGGAGAATCTGTCCCTTCTGAAGACCTTGACAAAGATAGCAATATATGATAGAATTAATAAGACTAAGGAAGGGGTAGCCCGTTTCCAATGTAAGCCAGTTACGATTTCTGCTGAATCTAATTAGGACTGGCTTGCTTGTCTGTATATGGACATAGTTCAGTCCGGCAGAACGCTTCTTTTGGGAAGAAGAGGTCGAAGGTTCAAATCCTTTTGTCCATACAAAGAAAAGAAATAAAACGGGAGTCATGACCTGTTTGAAAAGTCAATCCGAGACCTGTTCTTTTCTATTTTTTCGGATTATCGGAAAGGTTTTTATGATAAGATCATCCGCAAGGAAAAGCCCAATATGGAATATTTCAAAAGAAGAATTTAAGACACTAATATCAACTTCTGAGTCTGTCACCAAAGTTCTTGAGTTTTTTGACTTAGAGAATAAGGGTAATAATTACAAAACAGTAAATCAACGTTGTATAGAAGAAGGGTTAGAAAAGGAACTGTTTGAACTAAAGACAATATCAAAGCAGAAAAATAAGATTCGGCTGATAAAAAGCAGGAACATGCAAAAAGTTTCACTCGAATCAATATTAGTTGAAAATAGTAATTACAGTAGAAAACACCTGAAAGATAGGCTGATAGATGAAAATATTCTAGAAAATAAATGCTCGATATGCAATCTATCGTCTTTTTGGAATGGTTTGATATTGATTATGATTTTGGATCACATAAACGGAATACCTAATGACAACAGAATAGAGAATCTGCGATTGGTTTGCCCAAACTGCAATAGTCAGCTTTCTACATTCGCTGGAAGAAGGCGTAAAAAATTATTTTTTTGTAACGAGTGTGGAGAAGAAACTACTAAAAATAGAAAGTTTTGCGATAATTGCGTTTCAAAAAATAAGGGAAAGCCAAGAGTTTTTAATCCATCAAAAGAGGAATTAATAAATATGGTTTGGAGTTTCCCATTTGTAAAACTTTCAGAACACTACAATGTTTCAGACAGACTTATAAAAATAAGATGTAATCAGCTTAATATAGAAACTCCCCCAAGAGGTTATTGGTTAAAAAGAAAAACCTAGGAGAATAATTTGGAAAAAGTAATCTATGAAGCGTGTGAAAGAAAGCAAAGAGGCGAAAGCGATCTATCTTGGCAAGAGTTGGCTGATCTGTTTGATGTTCCAACTGGTAAAATTTTAAAAGATAGATACTATCGTGTTAAAAAGAAAAATAAATACAACGAAAATCCAGAGGCTTATGTTTCCGAAAAAGAGGAAGATGAACTTCAATATAAAGAGACCGTAGAAATAAAAAGCGATGGCTCTCAGGTTTCCGACAAGCTTATATGGATGTTTGAACACGAGTCAAAGTCCAAGGAATTTGTTCTAAATGCACATGGCTACGATCCCGAACAATGGGATTTAGTAATTGCCATCAGTAACATGTGGCATGGAATGAGACCAAAAGATAAGGGACTTAGGACTCTGTTTCAATCCAAAATTACGGTTAAGCCAAAAGTTGAAAGTGGCCTTACATTATCTGCTATTGATAAATACTTTGAAGAATTTTCTCCTCAAAGATTATCAAAATTCTCAGAACCTCGACAATACAAACTTGGATCGCTTGTCTTAGAGGCAATTCTGGCAGATATTCATGTTGCCAACGAGAGTCTTTCTCACAATGAACTAATCGAAAGAGTTAGGCATGTTGTCTTTGAAATAAAGCGAAGAACAGTTGGGTTGCAACTTGAAGAAATTATTCTGGTTCAACTGGGCGACATTTTTCATTTTGATGGATATGGCCGACAAACAACATCCGGCACACAAGTAACGTCCAATGGAAATTATCAGGATATGTTTGATAAGGGTGTCGATTTGATGATTTGGGTTTTGGATGAATTATCATTAATCACCAAAGTTAAAATGGTCAACCTTTTTGGAAATCACGATAAGGTTACAAGTTATGCCTTGGCTAGAACTTTGGGCGCTTATTATAAAGACAATCCGAATGTGATAATCGATACAACACATGATGTAATAAAGTTCATTGAAATTGGCGTGAATGGAGTTGCTCTTATTCACGGAGACATGCCAAAGCAAAACATATATAATGTATTCAGCACAGACAAAGCCGGAAGAGAATTATTTGGCAGGACAACCTATTTTGAAAATCATGTCGGTCATTTGCACCACGAGATAAGTCTTGATAAGAATGGTGTGATTACTCGCTGGATACCTTCGATAACTACGCCCGATGAATGGCATCTCGCCAACGGGTACAGAGGAGCAAAACAGGGAACTCAATGTTTTCTCTGGGATAAGTTAAATGGTCTGGAAAGTACTTGGACGATAAATTGTAAATAATCATTATTTTATTGCTCCAAATTATTTAGGGGGAAATACAAAACGCAGTTGTTCTGGGGCAAGACAACTAATTCATTCCCTTGCAAGGGGGAAATTCGAACAGCACACGAATTGCCGTGTGCTGTTTTATATTCTTTTAAGGAGGAAATGATGAAAATAACTTTAAAAAATATAATTTCAACGATGGCCTTAGTTGGAAGCCTTCTTGGTGGCGGATTATTCGTCGCCTCGTTGATTCCAGAAACCCCATCGTTTGAATATTTTGCTGATCCACAGGAAACAGTTCCATGTACAGGTGTCCTCAGTGGCAGGACTCTTTATTTGAGAACTTCTGGAACTGAAACAGTGTATTGTAAATATGATGTCGCAGAGCAAGGCCCATATCAATACATTCGAATTGAGGCCAACTATTTAATTCTTACGGATAGCTCCCACAAAAATGGGACAAGCGAAAGAGTAAATGTAACCGAAAGCCGCTCTTCTGCCATTCAGGTGGCAAATACGGGTAGGCCGCAACATCATGTGATTATAGAATATATGTATTTAGATACAAATGTTCTTGAAAACTATCCTCCATCTTCAGGTAATTCTTGGGGAAGTTGTATTAAACTTTGGGTGGATGTTGAATATGTAAAAATAAGATACAACAAAGTTAGCAATTGCTATGGGGAAAGCATTGCTCCAACTGAAGCCAGATATGTGGAAGTATTTAAAAACGTGGTTACAGAAACATGGGCAATTGGTGTCTACCCCGACAACGCAACACATGTATTAGTTGAAAAAAATACAGTCATATGCACCAATCCCGCTTTTTATAGAAATGGAAAACCCTGCGGTAGCATTTCTATGGGGAGTGAGAAATATGCTGGGCAATATCAGGGATCGAATGTTTGCTTGCTTGGGGATATACATATTTTGTCGAACGTATCCTATGGGGCGCAAGCCATTAATTATTGGGGAGGATTCCATAATCCGCAAGGTT
>JAKALG010000078.1 GCA_021813235.1 bacterium | reverse complement strand
CTGCTTTTTTTTCTGAAATAGTCAATTTCTTCAGAGTTTTTACTTTTGCGATTTTTTTATGAGATTTCTTTAAAACTTTGCTTTTCTTTTTGATTACCTTTTTTACTATTTTTTTCTTAGTCTTTTTAACTTTAGCCTTAGAAACTTTTTTATTTGTCTTTTTTGTTTTTTTCATAATTTTATTTCCCAACTTTACCGACCACGATTATTTTTAATTTCTTCTTTTCTCTTATTTATCTCATATATTCTTTTTAAAATATCTGCTTCTCCTTTTCTGTCTTTTAAATTTTGCAGCTCTAGCATTTTTTTGCTCATTTCTTCATTCAGATATTCTTCTTCTAAATTGAGCAACATTTCATTTACATCTTTTTCCAAATTTTCACTATTTGAATAAAATTCTTCTGCTTCATATATCAAATCTTCTTTTATATTTTTATAAATCTCTTTTGCTTTAGACAGCTTCTTGAAAATTAATTCAGGATCTATCATCTTATTTTTTATACTTTCTTGCCAGAAAGCAATACCTAGGAGCCTACGTAGAATAGGGTCCTTCCTCATCCTTTTCTCTACGTTTTCTTTTGCTATTTTTGTATCTTCTGTCTCTTTTTTCAATTCTGACTCTACTTTCCGCAGATCTTCTATTAAGGCACTTTCAGATATTCCTGATTTATTACTGATAAGTTTAATAAAGTGCGATTTTTCAATCGAACTCTCGAGAGCATCAACATAAGGTAATATTTTTTCTTTTATTTCTCTTCCAACTTTGTGCATATCTTCTTTATAAGTGTTCAAAACTTTATTTAGAAGAAACTCTATTATATGTTTTGATTCGCGGACAGCCTTGCGCCATTCATCTACACCATTTTTAGAAATTAAATCCGCAGGGTCTATTCCTTCCGGCATGGCAACAACTTTCACATCCATTCCGAAAGAAAGAGCAATTTTCCCGGCACGGGTTACAGCATTGAAACCTGCCTTGTCTGCATCAAAAGAAAGAACAATATTCAGAGATAAACGACGGAGCAATCCTAAATTGGAAACAACATTTTCTTTAGAAACAGTAGAGTCTGAAAGGGCTGTTCCTGAGGTAGCGACAGTATTGCGAAAGCCAGCCTGATGAGATAAAACAAGATCCATTTGTCCTTCTACTAAAATAGAAAAATTATTTTTACGAATGGACTCTTTGGCTTTATCTAGGCCATAAAGAACAGCTGATTTACTAAAAATAGGGGTATCTGGGCTATTTAAATATTTAGCACTTTTGCCGTCATCTTCAAAAATCCTTCCAGAGAAAGCTATAATGCGCCCACTTGAATCAGAGATAGGAAAAATAATTCTGCCACGAAAACGATCATACATCCCCTTTTCTGTTTTTTTAGCAAGCCCTGCAAGTTCTATTTCTTTATCTGTAAAATTTTTACTTTTAAGATGAGTATAAAGCAAACGCCAATCGTTTTTTACAAACCCAATTCTGAAATCTTTAATACTTTTGTCCTCTAATCCTCTTCCTTTTAAATATTTTATAACTTCTGGATTATCTGCAAAATTTTTCTCAAAAAATTTAGTAGCTTCTTCCATAATTCTATACAACCTTTCTTTTTCTCCTTCTTTTTCTTTATTAAAGGTGGTAAGAGTGACTCCAGCACGTTCTGCTAAAATCTTTAAAGCACCTTTAAAATCAAGTCCTTCAAATTCTTCTACAAAACTAAAAACATCTCCTTTTGCCCCACAACCAAAACAATAGTAAGTGCCTCTGTCTACCGACACAAAGAAGGAGGGTGTCTTTTCATTATGAAATGGACACTTGGCCTTAAAGTTTGCGCCTGCCCTATCTAACTTTATGTAGGAAGAGACTACTTCTTCGATTGAAAGCCTCTCCTTAATTTGTTCTACTGGAGAGTTCATAAAGTTTTATTCCTCTTCTTCGGGGGAAGTTATTCTGCTTTTAAATCCAGTTCCAGCTGGAATTAATCTTCCAATAATAACGTTCTCTTTTAATCCTCGGAGTGAATCTACTCCGCCTTTAATTGCATTTTCAATAAGAACACGGTTAGTATTTTGGAAGGAAGCTGCAGAAAGCCAACTCTTTGTACGAAGGGATACTTCAGTAATACCGAGTACTATTGTTTCTGCTTTTGCTTCTTTTTGATCTATTTTAGCGACTCTATTATTTTCTTCAATAAAGGCTGTATTCTCAACAATATCTCCAACTGAGAAATTGGTCTCGCCTGCATCTTTTATTTTTCTGCGTGAAAACATTTGACGAATAATTATTTCAGTATGTTTTCTAGAGATTGAAGCACTTTGGAGTTCATAAACTTTATTTATCTCTCGGATGATATATTCTTCAACCATTTCTTTGGTACCAAATTTGAATATTTCAGCAATATCAGCAGATCCATCTGTCAAAAGTTCTCCCTTCTTTACCTTTTGACCAACCTTCACTATTGGAGTTCTGCGGAATGGCACCAAATATTCTATTTCTTTAGATTTTTTATCTGTTGTTTCTACATCAGAAAGAACTTTAATTATTTTTTCTTTTCCATCTTTGTCTTTTATTTCAAAAATTTCTCCATCAGTTTCTGAAACAATAGCCGGATTTTTTGGAATTCTTCTTTCAAAGATTTCTTCAATACGAGGCAAACCTGTGGTGATATCTGTTCCTGCGACACCTCCAGCGTGGAAAGTACGAAGTGTAAGCTGTGTACCCGGTTCTCCGATTGCTTGAGCTGCGATAATACCGACAGCTTCTCCTAGATCAACAAGATGGTTTCGTCCGAGGTCTAATCCATAACACATCTGGCAAAGTCCATGAGTGGTACGACAAGTAAGTGGAGAACGCACAAAGACTTCTTCAAAACCTGCTCCTTCAATGTTATGCGCCTCTTCTTTAGTAATCAAAAATCCTTTCTTGTAAATTACCTTTCCATCTTTATCTTTCAAGTCTGCTGCTAATACTCGTCCACGAATATTTTTTGATAAAGGTATTTCAATTCCAGAAATATTTTCTTTAGTTACCATTTTGCCTTCTTTAGTGCCACAATCTTCTTCAGTGATGACCACATCTTGTGCAACATCCACTAAACGACGTGTGAGGTATCCAGCTTTTGCCGTGTTCAAGGCAGTGTCGGATGCACCCTTACGAGCACCGTGAGTGGTAACGAAATATTCAATCGGAGAGAGACCTTCTTGATAAGAAGGAATAATAGGAAATTCCAGTGTTTTACCTTGATTATTTTGAATGAGCCCTTTCATCCCTATCATTTGAATAAGAGAAGTCATAGTACCACGGGCCCCAGACATAAATAGGTCATAAGTAGAACCATTTTTATCAAGGGTTTTTGGAAGAACTTTTTCTAATTCCTTTTTGGCATAGGTCCAAACTTCAATAATTTTTTGATATTTTTCTTCTTCTGAAAGAAGACCCTCATTCCATTCTTCAATTATTTTTTCTTCTAATTTTCTACCGTCTGCAACGATTTTTGCTTTTTCGGGAGGTACTTTTACGTTATCCAATCCCCAAGTCGTACCAGAAAATGTTGAATATTTGAAACCAAAACTCTTTATTTTATCCAAGATAGGAGGAGTATTGTCTACACCATAGTGCATGATAAGTTCATCCACAAGAGAAGATAATCTCTTTTGATTCATTTCATCACTAACATAAGAGAAATCTTTTGGCAAAATACTATTGAAAAGTAATTTACCGACAGTAGTCTCAAAAAATTCTCCATCAAATTTTCTATATTTATGAGTATCCGTTCCTAAAACTTTTATTTTAGCTCTGAAAGAGACAATTCCATATTCGTAAGCAGTGATGGCAGTATTAGGGCTAGAAAAATATTTACCTTCACCTATTTCTCCATCAACAGATTTTGTCATCCAATAAGCTCCAAGCACAATATCTTTACTTGGATGCACAATAGGCTCTCCGTTTTGAGGTTTAAGTAGGTTTTTATTTGCAGCCATCAATTCTCTTGCTTCAGCTTGAGCTTCTTCTAAGAGAGGAACATATACAGCCATCTGGTCTCCGTCGAAGTCGGCATTAAAAGCGGCACAGACAAGAGGATGTACTTGAATAGCATTTCCTTCAATTAGAATCGGATTAAAAGCTTGAATACCGAGACGGTGGAGGGTCGGCGCACGGTTTAAGAGGACATATTTACCTTGAATTACTTCTTCAAGCATTGCCCAAACTTCTGGAGTACGCTCTTCTATCAATTTGTTTGCTCCACGAATATTGAAAGCAAGTTCTGCTAACAAGATTTTGGAAATAACAAATGGTCTGAAAAGTTCGAGTGCCATATGTTTCGGAAGTCCACATTGATTGAGTTTCAATTCAGGACCAACCACGATAACAGAACGACCTGAATAGTCCACACGTTTGCCAAGTAAATTTTGACGGAATAATCCTTGTTTTGATTTCAAATTATCAGACAATGATTTTAGAGGGCGTTTTTGTGATTGACTCATTGCAGCACTATCATTTTGCTTGGCAATAGAGTTATCTATAAGAGCATCGACGGCTTCTTGAATGATTCTTTTTTCATTTCGCAAAATTACGTCTGGCGCATTGATTTCTTTTAATTTCTTTAGACGGTTATTTCTATTGATAACTCGACGATAAAGATCATTCAAGTCGGAGGTCGCATGTCTTCCTCCATCAAGAGCAACCATCGGACGGAGGACTGGAGGAATAACTGGAATAACAGTCAAAAACATCCATTCAGGTCGAATATTTGCATAAGTCATAGCACGGATAAGTGAAAGTCTTTTCTGTAATTTTTCTTTTTCAATTATACTTGCTTTCTCAA
>JAKALG010000077.1 GCA_021813235.1 bacterium | reverse complement strand
CGTTTCATAATTATATTGACATGACACTAGCATCATTTGCAACCCATTGGGGTAATCCAGCGGTTATGAGATCTTGTCTCAAACCTGCGATTTCATTTTTTTGAATTGATCGAACTCCTTTTAAAGTTGCATAATGATAAGTAGTGTGATTAACATCATTAAGATAGAATAAGTCAATGTCGAAGCTACCAGCTCTTGATGAGCTAAAACAGGGGATATATGCCAATTTCCTATCCTTCATAATCTTAATAAAATTAAATTCCTCTAAGCCTAAGTGCTTTTTCGGATTTTGCTGTGGAATAGGTATTCCAAATGTCGACAATGAAACTGGAGATGTCCAACCATTGTTGCTTGCGAAAGTTTTTGCTCTCATAATGATTATTTTAAATTAGTAAAGGTATCGTTTGTCAATGCTTATGGCTAAATACACTTTAGAGTTATTCAGGTTTGACGAAGTACACGATTAATCCCAAAGTTAGATAAATAATGTGAAAGATAATCAATAGTGCTGTTCAGAAGGGCAAATGTGCCAATTTCTTTTGATCAATCGGTTCTATAATCTGTGGTCCTTTTGCTCGGTTAAAAAATGCAATGCTACCAGAGCATTTATTTGTAAATACATAATCAAATCCTTTTATGTCCTGCAGTTGTCTGGATTCGTTTTGATCCTGACAGCTAATCCTGATATAGTCAAAAATAGTCTTGTAGAAGAAAATGAACATTTGAAAGAAATATTCTTTATCAATTGGATTATTGAAAAATTCTTCTTTACCTTTATGTGCATTAATTACCACCATAACCATCAAAGTCGCGGGATATCCTATCTAAAATTTTCTATCAAGTTGAAAAATATAATTTTTTATAAAGCTTTCAGATCGTATCGGATGCAAGATAAGCTCTATTACTTGTCTTTTCTATCACTAATAATTTTGAATTCTTGTTCTCCTACAATTAAATATTCAGGATTAATGACAGTATTTCCTATATTGGAAACAAACCGTATAGAAGATTCATTCATTTCAACAAATGTGACACTGAACACTGAAACCAAAGAATTAAAGATTGAGGTAAGTGAGAGCAAACTTATTCAGCATAGTAAATCTTTTAGATTAATAGGTACAATTAAAAATGACAGTGTAGTGGAGTTGACCAAGAATGATAGTTTTACGAAAATTTCAGCTAAATGTAAGTATTCTGAGGATGAAATATCTATAAATTTTTATGAGAAAGGTAATCCTATTCGCATACTTGCAAGAAAAAGGGATGAGTCAGGTTTATACGGTATTAAAGAAATTAAGCGCGAATTAAATGGTGGAGGTGAACTTGGAAAAATAAACTTTGAAAAAAGCTCATTCTCAGGACTATATAAAAGTTCATTTCCAAGTATTAGTATTGAATTACAGTACAGCGGAAATGTTTTTGTGACGCCCAAGCAAGGTAAAAGAATATATTGTTCAACTAAGGGAAACTGGAAAGAATCTACTGATAAAAAATTAATTATTGAATTAGATATTCTACAAGGTTGCGAATGGATCTCTGATTTAGCAGGAAGATGGGAGTTATCCGAGTGTAAAACATTTGGTGGTAATAAAACATATTGCTTACAAAAGGGAAATTTTACGTTCATTAAAGAATAGATCATTATGTGCGAATTTTGGGAAACAATCAAAATGACTTTGAAGCCAGATGATATCTTGTATACAACCGGAAATTATTTGCATTTTAGATTCGTTGCATTTAAACTCAACAGAGTGAACGAAGAAGTTTTACAATTTTCAATTCCCAAAAGAAATGAAATCGGATGCAACTATAAATCTATCAGTAAGAATGTTCTTTGTAAGGCCAAGTATTATTACGACAAAGGTACTCCAGTTAATGCCAAATGGGTTAAGTCTAATTTTCCAAGTGTTTTAATTTCTGGTGGATGCAATGTCAAGGTGATACAAGGCATCCTGTTAAAGGTGCACTATTAAGGTATTAACTATAATGAATCATTACTTATGAGAAATTTGTATAAATGTCTGAGAAATAAAAGGATAATAATAGCTCTTTGCGGTATTATGTATTCGTTTCTTTCATTAGCTCAGAATAATTTAACAACAAAAGAGTATTATAAAGACAATACAATCAGAAGAGAAATTGTTTTAAATGATAACCTCGATGTGTTATCTGAGACCTATTTTAAAAATTCTCAACCAGTTGCAAAGATTAATTATAAATCCAAGAACGAAATGAAAAACGCTGTCTTTTATAAGGAAGATGGTCGGACGCAGGAATATTATATTGATTTTGAAAAAGGAAAATACTTTGACTACTCAAATGAAATTGAATTAACATTCAATGGCGCTTTTAATTTTCATGGGAAACAAATTGGTGATAAAGTAATTTCTTATTATGAAAACGGTAAAAGAAACGGACCAGTGCTACAATTTGACAGCACCGTAACGGGTAAAGTAAATTCGAATAAAGTATTTGCTGAGTATAATTATGCAATGATAAATGGAAGAATGGTAATCACTGGGAAAACTTTAAGCCCAATTTATGATGACTCTTTTACATTGTATAAGGGCGCATACCTTAATTTCAAGAATGACTTATTAGATGGTGAAAGCAATGTTTTTTATTACGATGGGAAGAAAAAGATAAAATCAAATTTTAATTATGGCAAATGTTTGAATTATTCATCATTTGATAATAATGGGAACTTGATTACTAAAATTGCAATGAAAAATGGGAATTTATCAGAGAGAGCAATTATAAACGGAAGCGTAAAAGAATTTGAAGGGAATAATATTGTTTGGTTTAAGTTATTAGGAAAGGCAGGTAGTATTTATTCGACTTATCACCCAAATCATAAAGAGATGAGTTATGATTTTAAAGAGTTTGACCCTTCTATTTTCCTTGAAGGATATAATCGCAAGAATTATTGGAAATATTTTGAATTTAATTCCTTAAATAAAACGCCTTCAAACGATAAGTGGAATACAGGGCAACTAATAACTTTCAAACAAGAGTTTGACAAAGGCCTTTCTCCTGCTGACGACATGGTAATTAGATTATTGCTAGGAATTCCATATTTTTATTTATATAGATATGATTTCAGTAATTACTCGGAAGAAGAATACAAAATAATTAATATTTCAAAAAATGCCTGCATTGACTCAACTGGTTTGCACCCAGAAGTTAATTCTACTTTAACAGATTAAAAAAACAGGTAAACCATTGATATACTATCACATATATTTGCATAAGTGATTAAATTTTAGTATTTTAGTGTTGTCATCGAAAAACAAATTTATCGTTCCGAGCAATGTTTAATACAACGTAAAAAAATCAAAGGTTATGGAAAAACACTAGCCTCTATAAAAGAGAGGCTAAGTGTTCATCTTTCTGAATATCAGCATGTTTTTAAAAACAAAACTAAGAAATTTTTTGATAAGGCAGAAATTTATACCAAAGGGATAGTGCAAAGCCAACTGCGTAACATAGAACGTATTAGTGAGGAACTTGATGTCGATTATCATCAAATGCAACAC
Source organism: bacterium (assembly GCA_021813235.1). The sequence goes on along the minus strand of JAKALG010000077.1, from coordinate 1,313 downwards.
TTCATTACTGAATCAAATTGGAATGGACGATCTATTATTGATCAGGTTTCAAAGGAAGTAAGTTTAGTTCTGCCTAAAAGGAAACTTACAGGTTTGATCATTGATGAAAGCGGCTGGGTCAAGAAAGGCGAAAAGAGTGTAGGTGTCGGATGGCAGTACTGTGGCAATGTAGGCAAAATATCCAACTCCCAGGTAGCCGTATTCGCCTGCCTAAGCAATGGGGACTTTGCTTCCATGGTAGATGCCAGGTTATACTTGCCCGATGACTGGTGCAATGACCCCGATCGTTGTCTGGAAGCAGGAATACCAGATGAAAGCAGGACATTCAAGACTAAATTGGAATTGGCAGTTGATATCATCAAGCAACAAATCAACAATGGGGTTTCTTTTGACTTCATTGGAGGAGATGGTTATTACGGCAACGATGCGAACCTTGCCAGGGCCATAGATCAGATGGGTTACCTATATATGTTGGACATTCATGCCGACCAAAAAATATTTATACAGCAGCCCGATTTAATCCTTCCGGAACGGAAAGGTAACAGAGGCCCATTTCCAAAGAACCTTAAACCGACAACCCAGGATATTGGTGTAACCGGGTACATGAAAAGTCTCCAGGACACTGATTGGATAAAGATTGAGGTACGCAATACTGCTAAAGGCAAGCTCACCGGGGAATATCACTTTGTGAGGGTATATATCTGGAATAAATATTCAGACCTGATCGAACCCAGAATGCTGGTAATACGCAAAACAATGTCTGCCAAAAATACGGCTGAAATAAAGTATTCTTTCACCAATGCCAATCTGGAACAATACACCCATGAGGCATTGGCATATATGCAAGCTCAACGGTTCTTTGTCGAACATTGCATCAAAGAATCAAAACAAATACTGGGACTGGACCAGTTCCAAACCCGTAAGTGGCTGGCATGGCAACACCAAGTGGCATTGAATTTTTTGGTCTCTTCGTTTATCCTAAAGGAAAAATTGCGCAGTTTTGACGATTTACCATTGCTTTCTGCAAGGGATATAAAGGAAATGCTGGTATTTAAACTTTATAAAGAAATGACGGAAGAACAAATGATGGACCGCATATTTAATCGCCACTTAATAAGACAGCGGGATATAAATCGCTCTTATTTAAAAATTTAAATCTGTTAAAGTAGAATTAAATACACTAAAAGACTCAACTAAATTTGCTATTATCTTATTAAAAGTAAGATATAGTGATGAAATACTAAAAAAAGATAGTATAATAACACTAGAGTCAGGATGGGAACCAAAAATTGGCTTTGGAAAGGTAGATGAAG
>JAKALG010000076.1 GCA_021813235.1 bacterium | reverse complement strand
GCCTCTGGCTCAACCGTCAATCTACTGGAAACAATAGTAAAGAAACTTTATCCAAAAAAACTCAAAATTATTATTTGATAGCCTTGCGCGCATTTCTAAAATACCTCGCCCGACAAGAAATAAAAACTCTCTCACCTGAACGCATAGAGCTGGCAAAAGTGAGCGAGAGATCTCTCGACCTCATCACCCATGTTGAACTTGAAAGGCTGCTAAATTCACCAAAAGGAAATGACTTGAAAGATTTGCGAGACAAAGCAATCTTGGAACTTTTATTTTCTACCGGTCTGCGTGTTTCTGAACTATGTTCTCTAGGAAGAGATATGGACCTTCGTTCAGATGAACTTTCTATCCGAGGAAAAGGTGGAAAGGTTCGCGTCGTTTTCTTATCTCCTGAATCAAAAGAAGCTGTAAAAAAATATTTATCTGCTCGTAAAGATATGGGAGATGCTCTCTTTGTGCAAGTTGAAAATAAAATATCAAAAAAAACAGAATTTAAAACTCTGACTCGTCGCTCTATAGAAAGAATTGTTAAACAACATGCGACAAAAGCTGGTATCTCAAAAAAAGTCACACCACATGTGATGCGTCATATGTTTGCAACTGATTTACTCGGCAATGGGGCGGACTTACGTTCAGTGCAAGCAATATTAGGTCATGCTAATATTGGTACTACACAGATATACACTCACGTGACAGACAAACATTTAAAAGAAGTGCATAAACAATTTCACAATAAACAATCATGAAAATAATTTCTTGGAATACAAATGGGTTACGGGCGACTGTGAAACAAGGTTATTTCACGCCTTTATTCGAGAATAACCCTGACGTCTTGTGCTTACAAGAGACGAAAGTAGAGAAAGAACAATTACCTGAAGAAATACAAAATCTTCATGGGTATTATTCATATTTTTCCCATTCAAAATTAAGGAAAGGATATAGTGGCGTGGCTATTTACACTAAAGAGAAACCAAGAGAAGTTTTTTATGGAATGGGTATTAAAAAGTTAGACCAAGAAGGAAGACTGGTGGGTATAAAATTAAAAGATTTCACTATCATAAGTGGCTACTTTCCAAACGGTGGGCAAGGACCTCACAGGTTAAAATATAAATTAGAATTTTATGATGCGTTTTTAAAATTTATAATGAAGCTCCGTAAGAATGGCGAACATGTTATTTTTTGTGGAGATGTGAATACAGCCCACGAAGCAATAGACCTCGCTCGTCCGAAAGAAAACGTGGAGAATACTGGCTTCCTTCCTATTGAACGCGCTTGGATAGATAAAGTAATAAAAAATAATTTTATAGATGTCTTCAGACATTTTTATCCGGATAAAACTGAAGCCTATACTTATTGGGATCAAAAGACTCGTGCTAGAGACCGCAACGTCGGCTGGCGTCTTGATTACTTTTTTGTAGATTCAAAAATCGTTTCTAAAATAAAAAAAACCGGAATGCTCTCCGATTATTATGGCTCCGACCACTGCCCGATTTGGATGGAGATTTAAAAAATAACATTCTAGGGAATACGAAAGAGTTTATGTATTTTTGAACGTACGGAGCACGACGGTGCGAGTCTTCAGAAATTTTTCAACAGAAAAATATTCGGGTTCAAAAATATATAAACTCTGGAGTATTCTAAAGATGAATTAACTCTGGTTTAGTATTTTTACCAAACCACTTTTGAGAAAGTTTTTTTATGTTGGGAGTGATGTCTGTCACGAGAATTTTTGCTTTCTTGTTTTTTGCGAGCTTTTTTTCAATATCAGGATGTCGTATGAAATATTCTTTTAATTTTTTAGGAATGATTTCATCTTGAGAGATTAATTTCACTTTCGGACCGAGAATTTTTTTAATCTCATTTTTATAAAATGGATAATGTGTGCAACCAAGAACTAGTGCATCAAGTTTTTTATTCTCAAATGGTTTCAAATATTTTTTTATAAATTGTAGAGCCAAAACTTTCTCCCCTTCCTCTATGAGAGGCACGAGCATGGGTGCAGAATTTTGAAAAACCTTCGTCCTTTTTGAGATTTTTTTAATTTCATCTGGAAAAGTATTTGAGGTGATGGTTCCTAATGTTCCTAATATACCTACTTTTTCATATTTAGCTGCTTCTTCGGCTGCTGGAATCAAAACCCCAAGTATCTTTCTCTCGGACTCTCCCATTAATCTTCGCGTGGCATTATAGTCCACCAAATATTCTTGTTGAATTCTTCTTAGGGCTCTAGCAGAAGAAGTGTTGCAAGCAATGATGACGATAGCGCAATTTTCTTTCTTGAATAAATAATTCATTGCCTCTTTGGTGAACTCATAAACGGCTTCGTGAGAACGGTTCCCATAAGGCACTCTTTTTGTGTCTCCTAAATATATATAGTCATATTGTGGCATGGCCTTTCTTATCGTCTTGGCAATAAGAAGCCCTCCTAACCCCGAATCAAAAATTCCAATTTTCATCCCATTAAAAAATTTAAACTAATAAAACCCTTGTGACACTACTTATCCCTGTTGATTTTCTAACGGGACAAGTATCTTCCCATTCTAGCATATCTTTAAAATAGTGATATTATTTAGTGATGCAAAAGATTTGTAAAACATGTAAAAAGGGGTTTGAAATGGACCAGGAAGATTTAAATTTTTACGAGAAAATGAAGTCTCCTCCCCCAAATTATTGCCCAGAGTGTCGTATCGCTCGCAGACTCGCTTTTCGCAATGAAAGAACTCTCTACAAAAGAACTTGTAGTAAAAGTGGCAAACCAATTATTTCTATTTATCCAGAAAATACCCCCTTCCCTGTCTATGATCAACATTTTTGGTGGGGAGATGATTGGGATGCCCTAGATTATGGACAAAATTATGATCCAAACAAAACTTTCTTTGAACAATTTCTTGAGCTTAGAAATAAAATTCCTAGAATTTCTTTATTAAATATAAGGGGAGTAAATAGTGATTATGTAAATAATTCAGAAGATAATAAAAATTGCTATCTTTTGTTTGCTGCTCAAAAAAATGAAGATTGTTTATACGGCAGGCTAGTATATAGAAGCCGTTTTGTAATTGATTCTGACTTCGTTCAAGATTCTGAGCTTTGTTACGACTGTATAGATTGTAGAAATTGTTATAATTGCACTCTCTGCGACAACTGTGAGACGAGCACTGATTTAATTTCCTGTTTTAACTTAAGAGATTGTCAAAATTGTATTTTTTCAACAAATTTAAGACACAAAAATTATCATATTTTTAATAAACCTGTTTCAAAAGAAGAGTATGAACAAAAGAAAAAAGAAATTTTCTCTTCCCATGCCAATTTAGAAAAAGCAAAAAAAGAATTTAAGAAATTTAAAGAAAAAGCTATTGTAAAATTTGCTTATCAGGTTAAATGTCACAATGCGACAGGAGATTATATGTACAATTGCCATGATGTCCTACATGGTTTTGACACTGAAAACTCTAAAAATTGTAGATATGTGGCTGATGCAGAAACCACCATTGATTGTTGGGACATGAATAATACGTATTACAAACCAGAGCTTAATCTAGATGTGATGGGAGCACTCCAGACATATAATGTGAAACACACAGTCTATGCACTAACATCAAGCAATATTGAATACTGCGATAGTGTTCACAATTGCGAAAGTTGTTTTGCTTGTGTCGGTTTAAAAAAGAAAAAATATTGTATTTTTAATAAACAATACGAAAAAGAAGAATACGAAAAATTAAAAGAGCAAATAATAGAAAACATGAAAAAAGAAGGAGTTTATGGAGATTTTATTTCTCCAGAGCTTTCTCCTTTCGGTTATAACGAGACCCTCGCACAAGAATATATACCAATGACAGAAAAGGAGGCTAAAGAAAAAGGTTTCAATTGGCAAAAAGAAACCACAGGAACATATGGGAAAGAAACAATTAAAGAAAATGAAATACCAGAGACCATAGGAGAAGTGACAGAAGACACCTTGAAAGAAATTTTAGTGTGCGAAGATTGTAAAAAGAATTTTCGTATAACAAAAAGCGAACTTGATTTTTATAAACGAATGAATATTCCCCTACCTCATAAAGATTTTGAGTGCCGTCACAAAGAAAGAATGTCTAAACGCAATCCTCGCAAACTCTGGCACAGAAAATGTATGAAAGAAGGTTGTAAAAATGAATTTGAAACTAGCTACTCCCCCGACCGACCAGAAACTATTTATTGTGAAACCTGCTATCAGCAAGAAGTTTACTAGCTACTTGACTTTAATTTTTAATACAGCAATATAGAGATAGAATTATAGCTGGAGGACTTATTATGGGAGTTTTTTGTGTCAAAAATATCCCCTTGTTCTTGATTTCTCTTTGTTTGTCGATTTTTATTATTTTTTTGGTAATAAAATCTACTGTATTCAGAAAAGAGAAAGAACAAGAGGGCAAGCCAGAATGAAAAAGTTTTATAGACAGAAGCTCAAATGAGCTTCTGTTTTTTGTTTTTTGGTATATTTTTACACAAAATACTTGACATTTGTAAAAAAATCCTTTATACTATCGGAGTATTATTATAATTTATTTATAAATTTTCTTACCTGCCCCGTACTAAATTTTTGGTTACTTAACATAAAGACAAAAAATGAGATCGGGCAGAAAAATAAAATAATTTATGATTAACAAGGAAAATTTTAGTACTGGGGTGCAAAAATGTATAGAAGGTTTGATGTGGGGAAAGAATCTAAATTATGATTATCTATTGTGGATTTATAACATTGCTATCAGTTTAGGGTTAAAAGGTATTACCTTTTTCAGAAATGATGGAAGTATAAAAGTAGTTGCAGAGGGAGACGAAAAAAGTCTTCTTTTTTTTATGAAAAAATTAAAGCGTGGACGCTTTTTCTTCCCTGTTTTCTCCCCTGTCGAGAACTTTTCTATAA
>JAKALG010000075.1 GCA_021813235.1 bacterium | reverse complement strand
GCAAATCTTCATAATCAATTTCTCCTGTCTCAGGATTTTTCATCTTGTATGTGACAAATTTATAAATTTTTGCAGGTAAAGTCATCGGATGTCCATGAGTTAGATGCCCTCCATGAGAGAGGTCCATACCAAGTACAACATCTCCAGGATTCAAAAGTGCAGAATATACTGCCAAGTTTGCGGGAGCGCCAGAATGCGCTTGAACATTTGCGAATTTACATTTAAATAATTTACAAACACGCTCTATAGCTAGACGTTCCACGGCATCGGTAAATTCTTGTCCACCATAATATCTGCGGCCCGGATATCCTTCAGAATATTTATTGGTAAAGATAGAACCGTTCGCTTTCAAAACATCTTCTGAAACATAGTTCTCGGAAGGGATGAGTTCTAGCCCTTCTTTTTGCCTTTTTTCTTCAGCTTTTATTAATTTTTCTATTAGTTTATCGTGCATTTATTTATTCTAGCACATTTAATAATTATTGCTCCCAATAAGTCTGTCCGAAGAATTTTAGCCTTTAATGAAGAAAGTGTGTCTAATGTGTCTTGATGTGGATGTCCATATTTATTATCTTTACCATCTGAGATGAGAGCATAGGCGGGAGAGACAGCTTCCACAAAAGGATATGAGGAAGATGTGCGTGAACCATGGTGTGCGACTTTAAGAATGGTACTTTTTAATTCTTCTTTATTATTTCCTGCTAGAATTATTTTTTCTGTTTTGATAGTCGCATCACCTGTAAGCATAATATTAGTGTCACCATACGATAATCTCCCTACTACTGAACCATCATTAGTCGCCCAAGTGGACACATCACGGTCGGGAAATAAAATATCAATAAATACTCCCCCACCTAGGTCGAGCTTCATTCCTTTTTTCGCTAAAATATCAGGTATATTATTTTTCTTCATTTCATCTCTCAAGTTTTGATATGTTTTTGAGTCAGTCAAAGCACCAGATTCAAAAACTTTACCAACTTTGTAAGTTTTCAAAACATCTAGAAAGCCACTAATATGGTCAGCATCCGGATTGGTGATAATGAGTGCATCAATATTTCTATCAAAAGGAGACATCACGCGAGTAAGTTGGTTTAAAATTTTTTTCGGTGGACCACCATCAACCAATATTTGTGTCCCTGTCGGAGATTCAATAAAGAGAGCATCCCCTTGCCCGACATCTAGCATCGCAAAAGTAAAACCTCGATGAGAATTTTGCCAATCAATATAAAAAATAAAAATATTCACTACAAAAAGCAAAAGAGTGAAGAAAAATAACCAATATTTCTTATAATTTTTGAACATAAATTTCAGGAAAACTTCATGATAACTTCACCTGATAATATGCTATAATATTAACACGAATAAACCTCCAATTATCAATTTAATAATGCAACAGGGATTTACTTTTTTGAGCTGGTCTGGCCGGGGTTCGGGGCCCCGGGAAACCGAGGACCCGAAAAAAAGTAAATCCCTGTGAAATGAATATTATGAAAAAATTTGAAGAACAAAAATTTAATATAGGTGAATTAAAAGGTATTTCAGCAAAAAACATAGAAGAGCATTTGAAACTCTATGCTGGCTATGTGAAACACACCAATTTAATTTGGGAGAAAATGGGAGAATATATGGCTGATGCTGAAAAAAATGCTTATGTCATAGGAGAATTACAAAGAAGATTTGGTTTTGAATTCAATGGCATGAGAAATCATGAATATTATTTCGAATCCTTGGAGGGAGGAGCAAAAGCACTACCTTTAAACTCTCAATTTAAGAAGGCTATAGAAAAAATAGTTCCTTCTTTTGATATTTGGCTTACTGCTTTCAAAACCCTAGCTATGACCCGCGGCATAGGTTGGGCAATATTGTATTGGGATAAAAAGACAGAACAATTAGTAGCCACTTGGGTGGATGAACAACATTTAGGACAACTAAACGGCCTAAATTGGGTTCTCGGTATTGATATGTGGGAACATGCTTTTGTCTATGATTACCCAACTTCAGAAAAGAAAAAGTATGTTGAAGCTTTTTTTGACAACCTAAACTGGGAAGTCATTGAAGAAAACTTTAAAAAGGCTCAGTAAAAAAACTCTTTATATTTTTTCCAAAAAGCTTATAAATAAAATAAGCATAAATCGCTATGACAAAAACAAGCGGAAAATTTGGAATAGACAAAGCAGCAAATGGAATATGAGAGAAAAAATTTATTATGATAAGTTCGTATTGGAGAAAAAGTTGCGAGAGTAAACCGAAAGGGACAGAAAGAAAGTAAGAAACAATCCCAGCGAAACCAGTTAAAAATCCTAAAATCATAGTTGGAGGAATAAAAGGCAAAACTAAAACATTTGCCGGTAAAGCAACTAAAGAAAGATTGCCCATTTTATACAAAATAAAAGGCATAACAAAAATATAACAAGCAAAAGTGATTGAAATAATCTCCCTTAATTCAAAACGCTCTGTCACCCACAAAAAATATTTCTCAATTTTAGGTGTAAAAAATATGAGAGCCACTGTGGCAATAAAAGAAAGTTGAAAAGAAACATCAAAAACTAAAACAAAAGGATTTATCAAAACCATAAACACACCAGCTATAATCAAAGCCCGCATTACATCATAGTTTCTTCCTATAAGACGTGCTGCCAACGCTAGTGTCGCCATTATCCCAGCCCGGATAGCGGTAGAAGAACCACCTGTCATTAAAACAAAAAGTAAAATTGTAAATATTCCAGCTCCAATTCCAATATTTTTAGGAAAAGGTGAAAGAACTTTCATAATCCACTCAGCGACAATTGTCACATTATATCCAGAAAGGGCGACTATATGTATAGTACCCGTGTCCACAAAACTCTGCCTTAAAGATTGGTTAAAAGAAGATTTCTCTCCCAAAATAAGCCCACCCATGAGCAATGACTCAGGCTCTCTAATAACCAAATTCATTTTAGACAAAAAGACATTTTTAACGTAAAACAACGTACTTTTTATTTTATTTCCATTCCCTTCTGAGACAACTTCAATTTTCGGATAAGTCATGACATAGAAAATTCCGTCTTTTCGTAAGTAATTTACATAATCAAATTCTTTATCTTGATCCGTCATAAAATTGTCTGGTTTTTTTAGTGTACCTTCAAAATTAATCTCATCTCCATATTTAAACTCTTGGTCTAAATTGGTTGATACTAAAATTTTTGTGGCGAAAAAAGGCCTTGCCTTAAGAGGATCCAAGGCAAGGCCTTGGGGGGCCACTTCCACCGTCAATTTCTGATTATTTTCTGCAATGCTTGGCTCGTCTATAATTTTTCCAGACAAAATAATTTTTTGTCCAACGGAAGATTCAAAAATTTGAGGTGCGGGAACATCAACATTATTAAATCTAAAAATACCAAAAGATATAGCCAAAATAAAAACTCCTGCAAATATTCCCCATTTGTTTTTTGAGATAAAAGTGTGAAAAAATACAATCGCAACAGCAATTATCCCAATTAAAATAATGGTATAAAAATTTACAAAAACAAAAGAGCGCAAAAGCACCCCAAAAATAAAACCAAAACAAGAAGCATAAAAAATTCTGTCTTGCATTGAAAAATTTAAATAAAATTATTTTCCTTTTTTAAGTTCTATCTTGTTGCCATCTGCAAAATTGGTGGCTATTTCATCCACACGGTCATTATATTTATCTCCGCTGTGCCCTTCTACATAAGTCCATTTGATTTTAAAATCTTGAGAAAGTTTATAAAGTTCTTCCCAGAGTTCTTTGTTTAAAACTGGTTTTTTAGCAGCATTTCGCCAATTATTTTTTTGCCAATTGAAAATCCACTCTGTTATTCCTAAAATAACATATTTTGAATCAGAAAAAATTTCTACGGGTATATTTATTTTCATCTTTTTAAGATTTTTTAATGCTTCTATGGGTGCAGTGAGCTCCATTTGATTATTCGTCGCATGTTTTGAGCCTCCACCAAATTCAAAAACACTTTTTCCATTAATTAAAACCACCCCCCAACCAGCCGGACCAGGATTTCCTCTCGCCGCCCCATCTGTATAAATTATTATTTTACCTACCCCTTTTAAATTTTTACTTTTTTTTATCATAAATTTTACCAAATTTTCGCTCTTATTAAATCAGGAATAATTTTTTCTTCTGTAATAGTAATCATTGGATATCTTTTTGTTTTAAAATCTTTTTTGGTTAACCAAATAAAATCTTCAATCTCCATATCTGGTTTTATGCCCCCCCCCTACAGTTGCAATATATACTCTTTGATTATAAATCACTTCAGAGTTATAAAATGACATTCCTTTATATTCACCAAAAAATTTTGACTCAATTAAATCAACTCCGATTTCCTCTTTTAATTCTCTTTTTAAACAATCTTCATCTGATTCTCCTTCTTCAATCTTACCTCCTGGCGTCCAAAGTTCTTTGTACCCCTTACCTTTGAGCATTAAAATTTTTTTGTCCTGAATTATTATTCCAGCAATTCTAGTTTTTAGTTTAATTTCCATATCTAAAGTATATCAAAATATATAAATATTTACTATATTTCCTACTTGGGAGCTCGGCTCCCAAGTGATTAATCTAATAACAAATACTTTAATTCTTTTTCTTTCTTTTTTCTCTTTACAATATCTGGTAATGAAGAATTACAAAAAGATCTATATTCCCTCTCATCAGAAAACTGTTCCAAAATAATATTTTTAGAACAAATATTTCTTTTACTTTTATCAACATATTCTTTAAAACTTGATACTGGTAAATTTTCCATCCATTTTTTATTTAAACCTTCATGTACTTTATAATTTAAATTTACATAAACACTCAAATGTAAAAGATATTCATTTGAATCTATGTGTATAGCTTTATATTTTCCTTGAAACAAAGAACCACCGCGTTTATATTTTTCGTTAAAATAATTAGTATATCCTGTTGATAATCTATGCATAAATTTTTGTATACCATCACCAACAAGAGGTTCTAAAATAAAATGATAATGATTTTGGTTCAAACAATAAGCAATAAAATTTACTAATTTCCCTGACTTGGGAGCTCGGCTCCCAAGTTGATTAAAAGAGTTTTCAAAAATACTACCTAT
>JAKALG010000074.1 GCA_021813235.1 bacterium | reverse complement strand
TCCATTTGTTTTCTGAGTTCATCTGCACGAGCTTTTGCTTTTTCTATTGCATCATCTCCAAGCTCAGAGACATGTTCTGCGAAGTCAGCCAATACAGCGACATTTGTAATACCATTTTCGTCGTTTTTCACTTCCAAAAATCCTCCGACGACGGCCATAGGGATATGCTCGTTGTTTACAACGGCTACGATGTCTCCAGAAGAAAGAGCGGTAATAAGAGGAATATGCTCTGGCAAAACGGTTATTTCGCCGAGTGTTGTCGGCAAACTGACTTGATCAACCATTTCTTCGAAAACTAATCGTTCTGGTGTTATTATTTTAAGTTTTAATTGTTTCATAAATAGGCTTTAGGCTTTAGGCTTTAGGCTTTAGGCTTTAGGCTTTAGCTAGTTTCCTAGAGCCTAGTGCCTAGTGCCTGTGTTATATTGCACCTTTCATATAAAAATCATTTTCTGGCTTGCTGTCGTGTTTACCATCAAGAATTTCTTTAAAAGAACGAATTGTTTCAGAAAGCGGAACATATTCCCCTTTTCTTCCGGTAAATTGTTCTGCCACGAAGTTTGGTTGAGAAAGGAATTTTTGGATTTTACGAGCACGAGCAACGAGCTCTTTATCAGCTTCAGATAATTCTTCCATTCCGAGAATTGCGATGATATCTTGCAAATCTTTATAACGTTGTAAAACACGTTGCACTTCACGAGCTACAGAGTAATGTTCTTTACCGACAATGTTTGGGTCAAGAATAGTTGAAGATGAGTCTAGAGGGTCCACAGCTGGATAAATACCTATTTCTGAAAGTGAACGATTTAGAACGACAGTGGAGTCCAAGTGAGAGAATGTTGTGGCTGGGGCTGGGTCGGTCAAGTCATCAGCTGGCACATAGACAGCTTGCACGGAAGTGACAGAACCTTTATCTGTGGAAGTAATTCTTTCTTGCAAGATTCCCATTTCTGTCGCAAGAGTCGGTTGATACCCCACAGCAGAAGGAATACGTCCAAGTAAAGCAGACACCTCAGAACCTGCTTGAGTGAAACGGAAAATGTTATCTATGAAAAATAGCACATCTTTATTTTCTTTATCACGGAAATATTCAGCCATTGTGAGTCCTGAGAGAGCCACACGTAGACGAGCTCCTGGCGGTTCATTCATTTGTCCGAACACCATGGCAACTTTGTCCAACACTTTTGAATCTTTCATTTCATGATAAAGGTCATTACCTTCACGAGTTCTTTCTCCGACACCAGCAAAAACAGAATATCCTCCGTGATTTGATGCAATGTTGTGAATGAGCTCTTGAATGACAACAGTCTTACCGACGCCGGCACCTCCGAAGAGTCCAACTTTTCCTCCTTTCAAAACAGGACAGATAAGGTCAATGACTTTAATACCAGTTTCTAGAATTTCCACTTTTGTAGATTGAGAAACGAAAGATGGAGCATTGCGGTGAATAGGAGAAACGGCACCAGATGTAATTTTCCCATTATCAATCGGAGAGCCTAAGACGTTGAACATTCTTCCCAAAGTTTCTTTACCGACAGGTACAGAAATGGGAGCGCCAGTATTTGTGACTTCCATTCCACGAGAGAGACCATCTGTGGACTCCATGGCGACAGCACGCACAGTATCTCTACCGATGTGTTGCTCCACCTCTAAAGTCACCGTTGCATCTCCTTTTTTTACTGTTAAAGCACTATAAATGTCGGGAACTCCCCCTTCAAAAAACACGTCTACGACCGGCCCGATTATTCTTTTTATTACACCTGTTGTTTTCATAATAATTTTTTAATAATAATTTATAATAATTTTTAATTTACACTTGCCATACCTGCACTTATTTCCGAAATCTCTCTCGTAATATTGCTCTGGCGGGCTTTGTTGAATATTAATGTAAAGCTATCTATCATTTCTCCTGCAGCTTCGGAAGCATTCTTCATCGCGACCATTTTAGAAGATTGTTCAGAGGCATTCGATTCCAATATCATTTGATATATCTGCATTCTGGTTATTTTTTCTGCTAAACTTTTTATCAAATTTTTCTGGTCTCCTTCAAATAAATAATCTGTCTTTGTTGCGGAAGTCGGACTTCCGCTCTTTTGCGGAAGTCCGACTTCCGCAACCTCTTCAAGTAATTCTTTAAAACTCGTTCTAGATATAGGGATGACTTGTTTAATATTCGGTTTCTGAGACAAAGCCGAAATAAAATCTGTATAAGCTACTAAAACTTTATCATAGCGACCGAGATTGAATTCATTTATAGCTAGTTCAGAAATCGGAATGATATCTCTCAAGGAAACATTATCCGGAAGAGAAAAGAAACTAGCAATAATATTCTTGTTGATGCGTCGCATCAATGTATCTCCTTTTTTACCTATGGTTACAAGATCTATATTCACGTTTTCGTTTTCATTTTTTAGTAAAGAAAGTGCTTTTTTTGTGACTTGTGCATTATAAGCGCCACACAAACCTCTGTTTGAAGTAATGAGAATCAACAAAATATTTTTCACTTCCCTTTCTATAAATAAAGGATCAGTTATTTTTTCTGTATTTTTTGCGATAGAATTTAAAACTTCCCAAGAATATTCTGCATAAAGACGAGAAGCGAGAGTTGAAGATACTGCCCTCTTCATTTTTGAAGCAGCCACAAGTTCCATCGCTTTCGTGATTTTCTTTGTGTTTTTAATACTCTTTATTCTTCTTTTAATTTCTTTTGTCGCAGCCATATAAATTAGGTTCTAGTTTCTAGGTTCTAGGTTCTAGGATCTAGATTGAAAACTATTTTTAAATTCTTCTATTGTTTTTATTAATTCTTCTTCCCCTTTATCAGTCCACATTTTTGTATCTGCAATTTCTTTATAAAACTTCTTTGCATTATTTAATGAATATTCAATGAGTTCTTTTTCGAATTCCTTTATTCTTTCAACGGCAATATCGTCCATGTAACCTTTAGTGAGCGCGTAAAGCACGACGACTTGCTGTTCTACGGCCATAGGAGAATATTGTGGTTGCTTCAAGACTTCTACTGCGCGCTTGCCACGTTCTAGTTGTTGTTTGGTAGCACTATCTAGGTCTGAACCGAATTGAGAAAATGCTTCTAATTCGCGGAATTGTGCCAAGTCCAATTTCAAAGTTCCAGCCACTTTTTTCATTGCTTTGATCTGCGCAGTCGCTCCCACACGAGAAACAGAAAGTCCGACGTTTACAGCTGGACGAATACCTTTGTAGAATAAATCTGTCTCCAAAAAGATTTGTCCATCAGTGATAGAAATGACGTTGGTCGGAATATAAGCAGTCACATCTCCAGCTTGCGTTTCCACTATTGGAAGCGCCGTGATAGAACCTCCGCCGTATTCTTTATTTCTTCGGCAAGCACGTTCAAGCAAACGAGAGTGCAAATAGAAAACGTCTCCAGGAAATGCTTCACGGCCTGGTGGACGACGAAGCAAAAGAGAAATTTCACGATAAGCGACAGCGTGCTTGGAAAGATCATCATAAATTATTAAAACATCTTTTCCTTGATCCATGAAATATTCTGCGATAGAAACACCAGTATAAGGAGCAATATAAGAAAGTGGCGCAGGTTCGGAAGAACCAGCGGAAACAATGACTGTGTATTTCATAGCTCCGCCTTCTTCTAAACGAGTTTGAATCTTGCGAAGTTTAGAATCTTTTTGGCCGATAGAAACATAAACACAAATCATGTTCTGACCTTTTTGGTTTAAAATTGTGTCTATGGCAATAGCTGTCTTACCTGTTTGACGGTCTCCAATGATGAGCTCACGCTGTCCACGGCCGATAGGAATGATCGCGTCAATAACTTTGATACCCGTAGCGACAGGTTCAGAAACAGAAAGACGAGTGATGACCCCTGGGGCAACTTTTTCAATAGGATAAGTTTTTTCTACTTTGATTGCACCTTTACCGTCTATTTCTTTACCGAGAGCATTTACAACTCGTCCAATGATACTGTCTCCCACAGGTACTTCCAGAATTCTTCCCGTAGCTTTCACTTCATCTCCTTCTTTAATTTTCGTAAAATCTCCCAAGATGATGACACCTACCAAATCTTCTTCCAGGTTTAGAGCCACACCAGTCTCACCATTTGAGAAGCTCACCATTTCAGATGATTTAATATCTGAAAGTCCAGAAACTTTCGCGATGCCGTCAAAAACTTCTATGACGTATCCGACTTTTTCAACTTTTGCTTCCGATGAAAAATTTTCTATCTCTTTTTTTAAATTGTCTACTATATAGTTGTTACTCATATTTTTTTATTAAATGTTCTTGTAATTTCTTAATTTTATTCTTTATGGTTAAATCTATAACTTCATCTTTTATTTCTAGTCTGACTCCTCCTAATAATTTATCATTTAATTCTTCTATGAATACCACCTGCTTTGCTTTGTAACGTTTTTCTATAAATTCGTGTAATTCTTTCTTTGCTTTCTCTGTGAGTTTCTTTACACTTGATACTTTTACCACCACTCTATTTTCTTCTAAATTTATTATCTCATCCAACTTTTTTAAAATCTCTCCTGACTTAGACAAGAGACGCCTCTCATCTAAAAACTGCACCACTTTCTTAAAAAATATGGGCAACTCATCTTTCCTCTTACCTTTCGAGGCAGAGTAGATTGCATATGCTATATCGTTGTTTGAAGTGGTTGCCATTTCTTTATTTTTTATTGTAAATTTTTTATTTCATTTATTGTTTTTTCATCAAAATGTGCATCTACTTTACTACCGATTAATTTCTCTGCTATTTTGACAGCCAATGATGTGATTTCACTTTTTGTTTCGGAAAGCATTTTTGCTTTTTCACTCTCTAATGTTTTCTTGCCATTTTCTATCATCATTGCAACTTCTTTCTTGGCTTCTTCCATCATTTGATTCTTCTTGGCTTCTGCTTCTTTTTTGCCTTCTTGAAACATTGTTTGTGCTTCATTCTTGGCTTTATTGATTACTTCTTTATATTCATTCTTTGAATTAGTCAAAACTTCAGCATTTTCTTTTGCATCTTTTATTCCTTTCTCTATCTTTTCTGTTCTCTCTTTCATTATCTTTGTAAGTGGCTTCAAGGCAAACATATATAAAACAAAAAAAACCACTCCGAAGTTGATAGCTTGCGCAATCATTATCTTCCAATCAATATGAAACGTGTTAATAATTGAATCCATAAAAAAATTTCTTTCTAATGATAATATTACTCGCAAATAGCGAGCAGTATAAAAGATTTAAAAATTAAGA
>JAKALG010000073.1 GCA_021813235.1 bacterium | reverse complement strand
GAAGAAATGAATGCAGTTGGCGGAACGGAGATGAGAACAGCAGTGCTTCAAAACAAAGAAATTTGGGAGAAGTCAAACAGATGGGACGATGCAATCGTTGACACTTGGTTCAAAACAAAACTAAAAAATGGTGGAGAGGTAGGTTTATCTTTTACCAACGAAGAAGCATATTCAAATATTTTGAAACAGTATGTTTCTTCTTATAAAGATTTGCCGATTTATCCGTATGACTTCAAAGATATTTTTAGAAATGAAGTTAGAAGCAAATCTGGAATTATGAGAGGAAGAGAATTTTATTGGAAAGCTCTTTATTCTTTTTCTAGAAATGAAGATGAGCACAATGAGTTTTATGAAAAAATGAAAATAGCTTATCAAAATATTTTCAAAAGATCTGGCATCGGACACTTAACATATATGACCTTTGCTTCTGGTGGAAGTTTTTCGAAATATTCTCATGAATTTCAAACAGTAATTTCAGTGGGGGAAGACACTATTTATTTAGATGAAGATTCTAGTATTGCAATAAATAAAGAGGTTTACAATGATGAAACAATAAAAGGGCTTGGTCTTAAAAAAGAAAAATTAGTTGAAAAAAGAGCTGTAGAGGTTGGTAATATCTTCTCTTTGGGAACCAAATTTTCAGAGCCTTTTGATTTGAAATATAAAGACGAAAAAAGCCAAGATAAGCTTGTAATAATGGGTAGTTATGGTATTGGGCTAGGCAGGCTTATGGGCACTGTGGTAGAAGCCCTGGCGGACGACAAGGGTATAATCTGGCCAGAATCTATCGCTCCATTTCAAGTGCATCTTCTTTTGCTAGGAGAAGATGAAAGTGTTAAAAAAGAAGCAGATAAAATTTATGATACTTTAATGAAAAAAAATATTGAGGTACTTTTCGACGACAGAGATAGCATCTCTCCGGGAGAGAAATTTGCGGAGGCAGATCTTTTGGGGATGCCTTATCGTCTAGTTGTTTCTTCTAGGAGTATGAAAGAAGGAGGAATTGAAGTAAAAAAGAGAAATGAAGAAAAAGGAAAAATTATTTCTTTGGAAGATTTATTAAAAATTTTTAAGCTAGAGCCTAGAGCCTAGAGCCTAGAGCCTAGAGCCTGTATTTTATTTATGTTTGATAAATTTTACAAATTATTTTCCAATGACATAGGTATAGACTTAGGGACATCAAATACTCTAGTCTATTTGAAAGGGCATGGCATTGTGATTAATGAGCCGTCTGTTGTCGCTGTAAATATAAAAACAAATCAAATTTTAGCTGTTGGTGAAAAAGCAAAAGAAATGTTGGGACGCACTCCGGGGCACATCAAAGCTGTCCGTCCGCTTGTCGATGGCGTTATTTCAGATTTTGAAGTGACGGAAGAAATGCTTTCCTATTTGATAAACAAAGCAGACAAAATGTCTAAAAAATTTATCCGGCCGAGAGTTTTAGTTGGTGTTCCTTCTGGTACGACCAACGTAGAAACGCGCGCTGTTTATGATGCTGCTCGTTCTGCTGGGGCAAGAGAAGTCTATTTAGTAGAGGAGCCTATGGCAGCAGCTATTGGTGTTAGGCTTCCTATCAAAGATCCTGTCGGCTCTATGATTATTGATATAGGCGGAGGGACGACAGATATTGCTGTGATTTCTTTAGGAGGAATTGTAAAATCAAAAAATTTAAAAGTTGCAGGTGACAAATTTAATAATGATATTGTCACTTATATGCGAGATGAATTTAAAATTTTAATTGGAGAAACTACTGCAGAAATGGTAAAGATTGTTATAGGTTCCGTTCTTCCGGGAGAATATATGGAGACAGAAGTGAGAGGACGTGATTTGTTGACAGGATTACCTCGTGAAGTGGTGGTGACCGATGCAGATATTCGCGAAGCATTTTCTTCGTCAATTAAAGAGCTTATAGAAGGAGTGAAAGATGTCTTGGAAACAACCCCTCCTGAAATTTTATCAGACGTGATGCACAAGGGGATCACTCTTTCTGGGGGTGGCGCACTTTTGCCGGGGCTAGGAGAGCTTTTACAAAATGTCCTTAAAATACCTGTCTATGTAGTAGATGATCCACTTACCGCTGTTGCTCGGGGAACAGGAGTTATTTTAGATGACATTCCTCTTTATAGTGAAGTCTTAATAAGGAATCAAGATGAGCTACCTCCTAGATAAAAAGATAAAAAGAAATAAAATTTTTAGATATTCAATTTTTGTTGTATTTCTATTAATTATTTTTTATTTTAAGAACCCAGTTTTTAATGGGCTGTCTTACGTATCTTCTATTATTTTTCGCCCTGTTTTAGTCGTAGGTAATAGTATTGGTGAAAGTTTATCAAATACTGGCGCATATTTTTATTCTAAAAGAGCTTTGTCTTTAGAAAACGAAGACTTAAGAAATAAATTAAACGAACAAGAAGCCAGAATGAGTAATTACAATTCTGTTTTAGATGAAAATCAAAAAATGAAAGATACTCTAGGAAGAAAAAATGAAAAAACGAATATGATCCTAGCTAGTATTTTGGCTAAACCAAATCAGGCTCCATACGATACTTTAGTCATAGACATAGGAGCAAAGAGCGGAATAGTTTTAGGGCAAAGAGTTTTTGCGAGAGGGTTTGTTCCTGTCGGACACATAGCTGAAGTTTCCCCAAATACTGCAAAAGTTATTTTATATTCAAATCCTGGAGAAAAAACAGAAGTGGTGATAGGAGGTAAAGATACTTTTATGCAAATAGTCGGTAGGGGTGGAGGAAATTTTGAAATGATAATGCCGAGAGATTTTGTTTTAGAAAAGGGAACAGAAGTCACTTTGCCAGGACTCACTCCCTATACTATCGCGATAGTTCAAGATATTCTTTCTGACCCTCGTGATGCTTTCCAAAAAGCGCTCCTTGCCAGTCCGGTAAATATTCAAGAATTGAAGTTTGTGGAAGTAGAATTATAGCTATTATCAATTTTCAACAGGTGTGTAAAAGTGATAAATAACTAAATACATATATCTAGCGATAGCAAAGTATATGTATATATAAAATATGGAATATAAATCAGAAATAAAAAATTGTCAGAATTGCAAAAAAGACTTTACAATAGAGCCAGAAGATTTTAAATTTTACGATAAAGTAAAAGTGTCTCGGCCAACTTTTTGTCCAGAATGCAGGCTAATAAGGCGTATGGCCACATTTAATGTTCGTAATTTATATAATAGAAAATGTAGCAATTGTGGCAAGAAAACTGTTTCTATTTTTAATTCTAATTCGCCATATATAGTTTGGTGTTTTGATTGCTATTTTTCAGATAAATTTGATCCTATCTCTTACGGGAAAGAATATGATTTTTCTATTGATTTTTTTACTCAATACGAAAATTTTAGAAGAAACATACCATTACTTTGTTTGGAACAGTCAGGAAACAATAGTGGTGGATGTGAATATGCTAATTATACATATGGAAGTAAAAATATATATCTTTCACATAACGTTGCTAAATCAGAAGATGTTTATTATTCAGTGTTTGTAAATAAAAACAACAAAATGTGTTTTGACTCTCTCAGCTTTAGAGATGATGAACTTTGTTATGAAGTTGTTGATTCCAATCACAACTATGATTCTTCTTATTTAACTAGGTCAGATTTATGTATTGATTCAATGTTTCTTTTTAATTGTATGAATTGTCAAAACTGTTTTATGTCTTCCAACCAACGGAATCAGAATTACGTTTTTAGAAATAAAAAACTCTCAAAAGAAGAATATGAAAAATCCATTTTAGAAGAAAAATTATCTTCATATAGCTCATGGAAAAAATTAATAGCTGAATATAATGAACTAATGAAAAATACAATTGTTAATTTTGCTAAGTTGGTAAATGCCGTAGATTGCACTGGGGACATTATAGAAAATTCAAAAAATTGTTTGTCTTCTTTTTATATTTGGAAATCAGAAAATATACGTTATGTCACTTATTCAGTAAATGAAGTAAACGATTCTTATGATATGCTCGATTCTGGTAGAGGGGAACGGATGTATGAATCTATTTGTAGTGGGCGTGGAAATTATGAAATAGCTTTTTGTGCTCGGACTTTTAATACTATGCAGACATATTATTGTGAAGGATGCATTGATTCAAAAAGTTGTTTTGGTTGTATTGGATTAAGAAAAAAACAGTATTGTATTTTCAATAAACAATACACGAAAGAAGAATATGAAAAACTTTTACCAAAAATTATAGAACAGATGAATAACATACCATACATCGATGAAAATGGATGTAAATATACATTCGGAGAATTTTTTCCTGCAGAAATTTCTCCTTTTGCTTATAACGAAACAATGGCTTATGAGCAGTTTCCACTGACAAAAAAACAAGTTTTAGAAAGAAATTTTAAATGGTTTGAAGATTTAGATAGGAATTATAGTGCTACTTTGGACAGCGAAAATATTCTTGATAATATTTCCGATATAACAGAGTCAATTTTAGAAGAAAATATTAAATGCGAACATGAAGGAACATGTGATCATCAATGTACAAAAGCTTTTCGTATTCTTAAAGAAGAATTACAATTTTATAAACGAATGAATTTACCGATTCCAAGAATTTGCCCGAATTGTAGATACTTCATTAGACTAAAAAGGTCATTGCCTTGGAGATTGTGGCATAGAACTTGTATGTGTGATAAAAATAATCATAGTCATAAAGAAAAATGTCAAAATGAATTTGAAACCCCATATTCTCCAGATAGACCTGAAACTGTTTATTGTAAAAAATGTTTTCAGCAAGAGGTTTACTAGCCTTTGGCTAGTTTATTAAAAACAATATCAACACTTTTAGACGATCGTACGAAAGTGTTAAGTAATAATTAATGCAATTTAGAATTGAGAAAAAATTAGGAAATAGTTTAGGAAGGGTTGGAGTACTTACAACTCCGCATGGGGAAATTAAAACTCCAGCTTTTGTGGCTGTCGGGACGAAGGCGACAGTGAAATCTTTAAATCCGGAACAAGTGAAAGATGCGGGAGTACAGGTGGTTCTCGGGAATACTTATCATTTATATTTACAGCCTGGAGATGAAATAGTGCGCGATGCAGGAGGTATAGGTAAGTTTATGAATTGGAAAGGGCCAACCATGACAGACTCCGGTGGTTTTCAAGTTTTTTCTCTCGGTGCTGCTTATGGCAAAGATATTTCTAAAATTACTAAAATCACTGACCCTACACTTTTAATACCAGAGAGATTTGATGATTCTGATGCTCCTAGACTAGCAAAAA
>JAKALG010000072.1 GCA_021813235.1 bacterium | reverse complement strand
CCAAATAGATATAGTGAAGCAGGACTCATTAAAGAACTCGAGGCTCGAGACATAGGCAGACCTTCTACTTATGCATCCATAATGAAAACGTTGGAAGATAGAGAGTATGTTCGAAAAGAAAACAAAACTCTTTTCCCTACCGACGTCGGTGAAGTCGTCTCAGACTTTTTGGAAAAAAATTTTGCCAATTATATTTCTGATACTTTCACAGCCGAGATGGAAGATGAACTAGACGAAATCTCTCGTGGCGAACGTGAATATGAAAAAACCTTGAAAGATTTCTACGGTCCGTTCTTAAAAGAAATTAAAATAAAAGAAAAATTAGAAAAAGCAACCAATCTAGGCGAAGCGCCAGAAAATATAAAATGTCCAAAATGTGGAAGCAAAATGATTATTAAGCTCTCTCGTGGAGGTAAATTTTATTCTTGTATCAATTATCCAGATTGCGATGGCGCTTTGATGATAGACGGTACAGAATTGAAGGGTCCAAAAGAAACTGGAGAAATGTGTCCGCTATGTGGAGAAAAGAAAGGAAAATCTGGGGGTGGCAAATTGATCATAAAAGAAAGACGAGATGGTTCGGGTACATTCATTTCTTGTTCTCGTTATCCAAAATGTAAATTTATAAAAAAGGACGAAGCAGAAGAAGCTAAAAAGAAAACAGGCGTCATCTGCCCTCTTTGTAAGAAAGGAGATATTACTGAAAGGCGTGGACGATTTGGAATATTTTATTCTTGTTCCAACTACCCCGATTGTAAATTTGTCATGAAAGCAAAACCGACTGGTAAAATATGCGACAAATGTGGTGCACTCATGATGGCCGGAACAAAAACTATACCTGAAAGATGCAGCAACAAAGCTTGCCCAAATCACAACCCGCATAAGACTTCAAAAATTGAAAAATAAATAAAAATGATATATCCCGTAGTAGAACTTTGTAAAAGTTTCACTACAGGATATAATGCCTCTATGGGCGAAGTAAAAGAAATATTAGATCTTATATCTGGCAAAATAAGCAAAAAAGACCAAGAACTTATAGAAAAAGCTTATGGGTTTGCAAAACGTGCGCACGAAGGACAAAAAAGATTAAGTGGAGAACCCTATTTTATCCACGTTTTTGAAACAGCTAAAATTTTAGCTAAATTAGGAATGGATGTTCAAACGATAAGCGCAGGATTTTTGCATGATGTCTTAGAAGATACAAAAATTCCTGAAGAAGAACTGAAAAAAGAATTTGGAGAAGATATCGTTTTTTTGATAAATGGCGTGACAAAGCTCGGCACCTTAAAATATCGTGGACATGAAAGACATGTGGAAAGTTTAAGAAAATTTTTCGTAGCTATGACCAATGATTTGCGAGTAGTCATAATTAAATTCGCTGATAGATTGCACAACCTACGCACCCTTCAATTTTTAAATGAAGAAAAAAGAAAAAGAATAGCAATGGAGTCTATTGAAGTTTATGCTCCACTCGCCAATCGTCTCGGGATGGGAAAACTAAAAGGTGAAATAGAAGACGCCGCTTTTCCTTTTGCATACCCAAAAGAATATGCAGAAGTTGAAGAAATGCTTAAAGAAGAAAAAGGATTATATGAAAAATATTTGAAAGAGGTACATGATGAATTAAAAAAGGAGTTATATAAAAATAATGTGAAGATAATTGAAATAAATTATCGAATGAAACACAAATATAGTCTTTGGAAGAAACTTCTCAGGCATGATATGGATATAAATAAAATAGATGACATTGTCGCTTTGCGTGTCATTGTAGAAAATGTAGAAGAATGTTATAAAACTTTAGGAATCATTCATTCTATCTGGAGGCCATTACCTGGAAGAATAAAAGATTATATTGCTGTTCCTAAACCAAACGGCTATCGCTCTATTCATACCACTATCTTTACAGGTTCCGGAGGAACGGCAGAAATACAGATAAGAACAGAGGAAATGCATGCAGAAGCGGCATACGGTATCGCTGCGCATTTCGCCTACAAGGAAAATAATGACAAAAAACATCATGATGATAAATCTAGATTTAAATGGATAGAAGAATTGAAAGATTTTAATTATGAATTAGATGACCCTAAAAAATATCTAGAACATTTGAAGACAGACTTTTTTAATGACCGTATTTTTATATTCACTCCTAGAGGTGATGTTATAGATTTACCTGAAGGTTCTAGCCCAATTGATTTCGCTTATTCTATTCACTCAGATATCGGTGGTCACATCTCTCAAGCAAAAATAAATGGGAAAATTGCTCCAATTCTTTCAGGTTTAAAAAACGGAGATATTGTAGAAATAATAACAAAAAAAGATGCTCACCCCTCTTCTAAATGGTTAGAACATTCAAAAACAAACATGGCAAAAAAGCATATAAGGGCTTATATAGAAAAAAATAGTTTGATTAATAAACTAAAAACTTTTGGCCGTTCCTAGACGCTAAAGTTAGAAACATCGTAAAGTTTATCGTCATCTTCTTTTATTTCATCTTTACTTCTGTCGTCAAGAGGAATTTCTTCTGGCGTTGCACCTTCTTTAAGAGCTTCAGTACTTTTCGCAATATAATTTTCCATCATATCTTCGGGTTTCTTTTCTATCGCTCCTTTATTTATCAAATCTAATATAGTTCGTAAGTCTTCTGTGGAGAAGAAATCTATTTTGATTTGTCCGCCCAATTCTTTTCTATCTATATGTACACGAGTACCAAGTTTGTCTTGAAATTCTTCTTCAAGTTCTGTTATCTCTGGATCTGGAAGAAATTCTTTCTTGCGTACGCGATCGTAAGCTATTTTTCTAGCCAATCTTTCTGCTTCGCGCACTGTTATTTTTTTGTAAACAATTTCTTTAAATAAAACAATTTGCTCTTCAGGATGGTCAGCGAGCATGAGTAGTGGCCTCGTATGCCCTTCAGTGATTTTGCCTTCTGATAAACCATTGATTATTTCTTCAGGCAAAGTCAAAATGCGCAAAGAGTTGGAAACATATTCCCTGCTTCTGCCCATTTTTTTGGCAACTTCACTATGAGTAAATTTAAATTCACTAGTCAATCGTAAAAAAGCTCTCGCACGGTCAACCACATTTAAATCTTCGCGTTGTAAATTTTCTATAATAGCGAGCTCAAGCTTCATCATCGAAGTATCTCCGACACGGATAATTGCCGGAATTTGTGATACTCCTGCCAAAATGGCTGCACGAAGTCTACGTTCTCCTGCGATTAATTCATACTCTGTTGCGAGCCCTCCATCTTCTTTTTCTATCTCTACTCTGGAAACTGTGAGCGGTTGAAGAACTCCGTATTGCTTTATAGATTCAGCTAAATCTTGCAAACGAGCCTCGTCGAAATCTCTCCTTGGTTGATAAGGGTTCGGCTTGATCTTTTCAGTATCAATCCAGAAAATTGAATTGGAATATAAGTTGGACATTCTTGTATTTTAACATAATTTAAAAAAATAAAAAATTGAATCAAAACAAGAATTATGTTTATAACAAGTGTAAAAAGTAAAAATGATTTTTATTTAAATAGGTTTGATTTTTATTGAAAATTAAAGTAATATTTATTGAATAGCCGGGGTGGCGAAATTGGTAACCGCAATTGACTCAAAATCAATCGGGGGCAACCCCTTGGGAGTTCGAGTCTCCCCCCCGGCACTTGTCTTATAGTAATAAAAATAAAAAAGCTATAGCTTATATAATAGGTGTAGCTTTAGGAGATGGAAACTTGTCAAATTCTAATGGAAGAGCTGTTAGACTTAGGATTACATGTGATAAAAAATACCCGTTATTAATAGAAAATATAACTAAAAATTTAAAGAAAGTTTTCATAAATAATAAGGTTTCTATTATAGATAGAGAAAATGCAGTTGATATTTCTGTCTACTCTAATGATCTAGAAAGTATATTAGGCTGGAAAGCAAAAGGTGGTTCAAAAATATTTCAAAAAGTAAGTGTCCCAATTTGGATAAAACAAGATCTTAATTATCAAAAAGAATGTTTACGTGGCTTATTTCAAACAGATGGATCTTTGTATTTTGACCGTGGATATATAATGGTGAATTATACATCAGCTTGTTTTACTTTAGTAAAAGATATTATAGATATGTTAAAAAATATCAATTTTGAGATAAAAGCAAGAAAAGTTATAGACAGGGGTAAAACTAAATATGTTCTCAGAATTTCTAAAAATACTGAAAATTTTATAAAAACTATCAATTTTTGGAAAGCATAGGTTATCCACAAGTATTAATTTGCAATATCTCATATATGAGATAAGATATATAGGTGACCAGAATAAAACACACAAACAAATATGCAATAATGCTTGTTGGATATACACATAGTGGAAAAACCACTTTTGCGAAAAAACTTATCAAAAGTTTAAACGACACTATTTTAATTGATAATGATGAAATCGCTTCTTTTATAAACAAAAAATATCCTTCTGCGGTATTTTCGCCTTATAATAAAATAAAAAGGACATTTAAAGAGCCAAATTTAAAATTTTTACTTTCCCAAGATATTTTTAAATTTAGCTTACGTGCAGGTTTAAACATAATTCATGCAAGTGGGAATTTAGGAAAAGATGCTCGTTTGGTTATCACAAATAACGCTAAAAAATACAACTATAAATTAATAACAGTTTATTTTAATTTACCAAGAGGTTTAATTATAAAAAGAATATCTAGCACAAAAAAGGGTACCAGTGCCTTCAAAAGTGCAAAAAGTTGGTCTGAAGTTTTAGTAAAGCAAGATAAATATGCAGAACTTCCTCCATCACAAAAAAATACTATCTATTTTGAAATAAAGGACCCGAAAGATTATCAGAAAGTTTTAAAAGAATTAAATAAATTATTATTAAAATAAAAAATATGTCAAAACAAACAGAACAACAAAAAATAGGTTATTTTATTAAAGAGTTAAGGGAGAAACGTGGAATGACTCAAGAAGAATTCGCTAAAGCACTCAATACTTCTCAGAGCTCTGTCCCCCGCATGGAGAAAGGTGAACAAAATTTCACGACAGAACTTTTATTAAAAATAAGTGACGTTTTAGATTATAAAGTAGTTTCTATAAATGATTCTATTGATTTCCAAGTAAATGGCGGAAAGAAATTGAGCGGAACGATAAAAACTAATTTTTCCAAAAATGGTTCTGTTGGGCTTCTTTGCGCTTCCCTTTTAAATAAAGGAAAAACAACTCTTCACGGCATTGCTCGTATTGAGGAAGTTTACAGAGTGATAGAAATATTGGAAAGTATCGGAGTGAAAG